>BEHN01000026.1 GCA_002898535.1 bacterium HR11 | reverse complement strand
CCCCGGGGGCGTGGTCGCCTCGCAAGGCCTCCCGACGAGGCCGAAATCCAAACCTTCCACGGTCCGGGAATAAAAGACCATGGAAGGTGGAACGGCTCCATTCTCCGTTCGCTACTCGCCATTCGCTGTTCGCCCTTTATTTCAGGCGGTGGGAGAGGCCGTCTCGATACCATTCTCACGAACCCGAACGACTTTGTTAACGGCACCACTGTTGACGGGCCCAGGCCGTCAGGCGGGCCAGAAACAGGTTCGTCTGGCCCGGCGACCGTTCCGTCCGGTTCGAAGCAAAGACCAGGTATCGGCAGTCGTGGGAGAACATGGGGAATCCGTCAAAGCCCCGGAAGTACGTGACCCGGACCGTCGCCCGTCCCGTCAGCTCCGATACGTACAGGTCGAAGTCCCGGCCCCGGGGCTCGTGCATGTTGGAGGCATAGATGACAAAACGCCCATTGGGCGTAAAGTAAGGCGCGAAGTTCGCCCCCCCGTTGTGAGTGACCTGCCGCATGTCCCGACCGTCCGGTCGGACGACAAAGATTTCCATCCGGATGGGTCGGACAAGGCGGTCTCGCAGGAGGCTGAAGTACTCGTCCCGCTCGGGACCTTCCTCGGGATGGTGGCCCCGGAAGACGATCCACTGGCCGTCCGGTGAGAAGAAGGCCCCGCCGTCGTAGCCCGGCGTGTGTGTGACCCGGCGGACCGTCCGCCGGTCGGCCTCCATCACGTAGAGCTCCAGGTCGCCCTCGTGGTCGGACGTGAAGACGATGCGGCCGTCCCGGGCGACGGTCGCCTCGGCCTGATAGCCGGGCGCCTGAAAGAGCGGGCGGAGGCCGCTTCCGTCGGGTCGGGCGACGTAGATGTCGTAGTCGTACAGGGCCCAGACGTAGCCCCGACTCAAGTCCGGTCGGGGCGGGCACTCGGGCGAGACGTGATGGGTCGAGGAAAACAGGACTTCGGCGTCCCCCGGCAGAAAGTAGCCGCACGTCGTCCGACCCAGACCCGGGCTGACCCGCCGGAGGCGGCCCGTCCGGAGGTCCAGGATGAATATCTGGTCGCACGCATAGGGCGGCCGGGTCGACTGGAAGATCAGGCGGGTATCGTCCCACGAGAAGTAGCCCTCGGCGTTCTCCCCGACGTCGGTCAGCTCCCGGAGTTCTTCAAAGTAGGGCTCTTCACCGGGGAGCGGGGCCAAGGCACGAAAGCCCGGCGTCTGCAGATGTCCCCCCGGAGGCGCGCCCGGTCGAGGGCACCCGACCAGGACCGTCAGGACCCCGAGCAAGGCTAATCCCCTGATTACCCACCGTCGCATCCCGATGATTCCTATTTTCGGCAAGTCTTTCACGAAGCAGCGATGCACTTGACCTGACGAATGAAGGGCCGGATGGGGTCGTCGGTCTGGACCCGAAAGACGGCGCAGAGTAGGGGCGACCGGCCGGTCGCCTCTACCGACGCGGTCTCATCCGTGTACGGACCGATCTCTATGAGATCCCCGTTACACAGCTTCTGACCGACGGTGATCGTCGTCGACCCCTTCAGGCCGGCGCCTCGGACAAGAGCCTGATACTTGCCCCCTCGTTGGAAGATCCCCAGAAGGACGATCTCCCCGACCAGGAGGTCGGCGACGCTCCGGACCGGGCGACAATTCTTGCCACCATCGGGAGGCCTCCCCTCCATCTCGAAGGGGTCCCGGTCGGCAGTGTAAAGAAAGTTGGGGTCATGGACCCCTACCGCTCCCCGGGGAGGTGCCGGAGAGGTCGAGGACGATGGAGATTTTTGATCTTGCTGAGCCCAGCCTATCACGGCCATCCAAAGCCCCAAGCCGAGGAGAAGCCACCGGTATCCCATCGCTTTCCCCCACTGGAAGTCTGATAACAGAGCCGTTTAGTGCGTGAGGATCCGGATGGATCCATGATCCTGAATTTTAGACGCCACTTCTCAAGAGCCTGGTTCAAAAACTCACCGCCGAGGCACAGAGGACGCAGAAGGCGAGGGTTTTTCTTCAATTTTTCTTTGCGTCCTCGGCGTCTCAGCGGTGAAATGGAGGTTTTAAATACGTTCAAACCGTCGGAGGCACCGGCCCGGATGGGGCGTCGGAAGTCGTCGGGGCAAAGACGTCCCAGGCGGGGCCGAATTGCCGGAGGACAAACAGGGGAAAGGCCCGGAAGAGAGCGTACACGGGCTGGAGGACCGTCTGGGAGACGACCGGGATCGCCGTCATGCAGAAAAAGACGCAACACGTGAGGCACCCGAGGACGAAGATCCCGCATCCGACGGCCAGGGCGAGGGCCAAGCGCACGATGAGATAGAGGAGGAAAACCCCCACGTGGGAGGTCACCAGACCCCAGACGGCCTTCAGGGCCTCGAAGGCCCCGACCTTCGTGAGGTACTGGACGGGCGCCACGAAGTCCACCAACAGCACGTTCAGGACGACGCTCGCCAGGACGACCAGGAACAGCAGGACGGCCCAGACGATGAGGGCGACGAGAAGCGACGAGTCTCCCGACGCACCCTCCCCCTCTTCGTTGCGGACCGACCTCCAATGCGCCCACCGGTCCAGACTTCCCGCACCGTGGGGCGATGGCGAAATAGGTCGGGGCGGACCCTGGGGCACCGCCCACGGCTCGCATCCCGCATCTCGCATCCCGTATTCCCGTATTCCCGCCCGGAGGCCCTCCCGGGCTCGGAGACGGCCCGCGACCAAAACGACGACGGGGACCGTGATGGCGACGAGGACGGCCAGGGTGACTAGGCCGACGACGACCCGGAAGGCAAAGTAGGAGTTCGCGATGGCCCGATGCGCCCGCCAGGGACGGCGGACCTCTGCTCGGTTCGTGACGATGCAGTCGAGGTAGGCGAAGGTCCCCCGGGCCGAGAGCCACATCAGGAGCAGGACGAGGCCGACCCCCAGGACCAGCAGGACCCCGCAGATGCCCATGAGTAAAGGCCAATGTTCGCTGACCCACCGGAGGACTTCCTGAAGGACTTTCCGATCGACCGGCTCGGCCCTCTCAGGGCCGGAGAAGCTTGGGAGATTGACGTTGAAACCGCCCTCGCCGAGGCTCTGCAGGAAGCTCAGGAAGCCGAGGATCAGCCAGCGACCGATGTCAAAGGGCTGAAAGAGGACCCGCCGGACGTGCGCCCAAGCCGGCGGGAGCGCCTCCAGGACCCGGATGTCTGGTCTGGTCAAGGTTTGCCTCCCCAGCGCAGGCCCCGGTCGGGCCGCGCCCCATGATGCCAACTCGATCGCTACTTCTCGCCGCGCGGGCGGCCTCAAATACGCACACCGGGTCAGCCGGTCGGGTTAGGGGGCGGCCCCGCCCCCTCAGGCCTCGCCTTGGCCGGCCGGAGCCGGTTGCAGGACCTGGTCGGGCTCCAGGAAGACCCGGCCGGCGGCCTCGTCGTAGCTGAAGAGATTCCCAAATCGGGCCCACCGGACGAGGGTCGTGAAGACCTTTTCGTAGTCTTCCTCCGGCATGGCCAAGATGATCTTCTCCATGACCAGGTCGGCCTCGACCTCATGGTCCGGTCGACGCAGGAGGAGGTCGTAGACGCTCCGAAACAGGTTGAGCTGGAGGAGTTGCTCCCGCCAGAGGGCCTTGCGGGCTTCCGGGGCGGCCTTGACGAAACGGCGACCGACCGGTGACAGCAAGACCATCTGCTTCGGCGTCTCCACGAAGTTGAGCATCTCGGCGGCCTTCACGACGGCGATGACCCGGCCGAACTCACGGCCCGTCTCGGCGGCGATGCGGAAGATGTTCTCCCGGCCGCCCCGGGCGTCCAGGTACTCCAGCAGGCCGATGACCTCGCTGGTGCTCACGTAGGGAAGCGGCTCCAGGACGGTCGCCGGCTTGACCGCCGGGGCAGGCACGTCCGGCATCTCATAGCCGGCGATGATTTCGTGCAGGTAATCGACCAGCTCCAGAAACTCCGGCGACCGGTAGTCCCGAGGCCGGGGCAGGGGGTTATCGACGATGCGCAGGATGCGGCCGGGCCGTGCGCTCAAGACGACGATGCGGTCGGCCATGTATACGACCTCTTTGATGTCGTGGCTGACGATCACGATAGACGACAACTGATGGTCCTGGGCCGACCAGATGTCGATGATCTCGGCCCGAAGGCTTTCCGCCGTCAGAGCGTCCACGTGACTAAAGGGCTCGTCCATCAGGAGGACCTCCGGCCGGACCGAGAGGGCCCGGGCGATGCCGACTCGCTGTTTCATGCCGCCCGAGAGCTCCCGCGGATAGGCATTTTCAAACCCCTCCAGGCCGACCATCCGAATGACCTCCGCCGCCCGCCGGCGAACCTCCCCGGACGGGAGGCCCTGCGCTTTCAGGGGGAGCTGGACGTTCTCCTGAACCGTCATCCACGGCAGTAAGGCAAAGGTCTGAAAGACAAATCCCACGCCGGGGTTGACGCCCTGCAGGGGCCGACCATGGTACAGGACTTCACCCTGCGTCGGGCGAATCAGGCCGGCGAGGATGCGCAAGAGCGTCGACTTACCGCACCCGGACGGGCCCAGCAGGGCGACGACCTCCCGGGGCCGAACGGTCAGCCGGATGTCCTCCAGGGCCCGAAGCCGGGCGCCCTCGGGCGTGACGAATTCGTGAGAGACGTCCCGCATCTCGTAGAGTGCCTCGACTTCGGACGTCACCGAAACGGTCGGTTCCATGATCGCCCTCCGCCCGGGAGCTCCCACGCAGTCCCGGATGGTCGGTCGGGCCTTCTCCTTGCACGTCCGACCCCAAGTTCCAGCCGGAAGCAGAGCGCTACTTGCTCAAGGAGAAACGCTCCTCGGCCACCCGGTAAAGTCGCCGCCAGACGAGACGGTTGAACGCTACGACGACGGCGGCCATCACGACGATGCCGGCCGTCAGGCTCGGGAAGTCCCCCCGCTCGGCCGCTTGGCTGATCAAAGCGCCCAGCCCCCGGGTCGTCAGCGTCTGGCCCCGAAAGACCACGTACTCGGCGACGATGCTTGCATTCCAGGCCCCGCCGGCCGCCGTGACCCACCCGGTGACCAGATACGGAAAGACGCCGGGTCCGTAGAGGGCCCCGAACCGCCGCCAGCCGCGGACTCGGTACACGTCGGCCGCCTCCCGGAGGTCCGCCGGGACCGACATGGCCCCGGCGATGACGTTGAAGAGAATGTACCACTGCGTCCCTAAAAGCTGAAGCACGACGCTCCCCCAGCCCAGGGGCACACGGAGCGCCGTCAGTCCCCAGACGACGGCCGGGAAGAGCATCGGCGCCGGGAAGGACGCAATGACCTGCACGACAGGCTGTAGGATTCGGGACCGCCGCGGCGACAGGCCGATCCACAGGCCCGCCGGGACGGTCCACGCCGTGCCGATAGCCGTCGCCAGGAGCACGCGGCCCAGAGTCCATCCGGCCGCCGCCAGGGTCGCCTTCCAGGCCGCCGGCGAGGCGGACCGCAAGAGACGGCCCAGGGCCCATCCCCCGTAGCCGAGACCGACCACGAGGCCCCACAAGGCGACGGTGGCCAGGCCCCGGACCCATCGACCCGAGGACGTCCGGGTTCTCGCCGACCGCCCGGGCGGGCCGGGATGAAATGCCTGACGGATGCCCCGCCGAACCCATCGCCGGAGCCGCCGTATGAGGGCGCCCCGCCGAAGCCACTCCAGAAACCACGACCGGGCCGCCACGGCCGAACCGGTCTCTTCGACCCGGAACTTCTGGGCCCAGACGACGACCGGCCGCCACAGGAGCTGGTCCAGGGCGACGATCATCAGGACCATCGCCAGGACCGCCAGCGTCATGGCCCGCACGTCCCCACGGGCGACGGCCACGCTCATGTAAGATCCCAGGCCGGGCAGTCGGAAGTCCCGACCCCCGAGGACAAAGGCTTCGCTGACCATCAGGAAAAACCAGCCGCCGGCCATGCTCATCATGCTGTTCCACACGAGGCCCATCGCGGCAAAGGGAAGCTCCAGCCACCGAAGCCGTTGCCACCCGCTCAAGCGGTACAGCTCGGCCACCTCGACCAGGTCCCGGGGGACCGACCGCAGGGAATGATAAAAGCTGAAGGTCATGTTCCAGACCTGGCCCGTGAAGATCATGAGAATGGCCGCCAGCTCCAGACCTACACGACTCGAGGGAAACAGGGCCGCCAGACCCAAGACCAGGCCCGGCATGAAACCCAGGACGGGAATGCTCTGCAAGACGTCCAGCAGGGGAATCAAGACGCGTTCCGCCCGAGCGTCTTTCGCCGCCCAATAACCCACGACCAGCGTAAAGCCCAGGGAAAGGCCGTAGGCCAGGAGACCCCGGACCAGCGAGAAGAAGGTATACATCGGGAGCGCCCGGGCCGAGAGGTCGATCGCCAGCGCCGACCCGGGGGCCGCCACCCATTCCCGGGCGAAGCTGACGAGGCCCAGCCAGAGACCCACGAGACCGACCGCGACCAGGAGACCCACCCCATCGACCCGCCAGGGTCGCTCAGCCAGCGCCAGCGTGCCGCCCCAGATGCGCCGGAAAGTCCCGCTCATCGTATGACCCCGGACCCCATGCTTTGTGTCGAACGGAGCAAGACCCCATTTCCCGGTGGATATTCGGCATGGTAGAGATTAGACTACAGACCCGCAGGGGTCAGTTCGATGGGTCGGCCGTAGGAGGCCGGCTCAGGCCAGCGGAGAATTTGGCCGAACGGAGTGCCGCAAGGCCCGGTCGAGCATTCTGCGGGTCCGGGCTCCGTCGGAGCCGGGGGCTGGCAAGGGCCATCGGACCGAAACGCCTACCGCAGGAGGTCGGAGATGTATCGAACGTGGCTCTCGACGGTCCCCCTCGCCCTCGGCCTGGGGGCGGTCGCCTGCGGGACGAACCCGCAGGGCTCCCTGGAGATCTACCTGACCGACCAGCCCCTGAGCCTGCAGAGCGTGGTCGTGACGATCAGTCAGGTCGAGCTCCACCCGACCAGCGGCCCGTGGCGACCCTTCTATCAGGGACCGGTGACGGTGGACCTGATGCAACTCCGGGGGACGCAGTCCCTGCTGGCCATGGGGAATGTGACCGACGGTCAGTACACAGGCTTTCGCCTCCTGGTCCAGTCGGGCTACGTCATCGACACCTCGGGTCAGCGGTGCGACCTGGAGGTCCCCAGCGATAAGGTCGAGGTCCCCGTCGTCTTCGAAGTCCAGCAGGGCCATGTGACCCGGATCGTCGCCGACTTCGACGGTCCCGCCTCGGTACAGGTCGTGCAGACGGGCAATGCCCGGAAGTGTATCCTGCGGCCCGTGATCAATGTGAAGTCGGTCGAAAAGCGGTGAGGGGTCCGTCCCGGACACGGCGGCGTCCGCTCCACGGACGCCGCTCGACGGCCCTCCCGGGAGCGCCCCGTCCGGCGACCCGACGTGCGCGTTGGGGGGCATTCACCGCGCAGACGCCGAGGGCGCCGAGTTCCTCAAATCCCGGTCCAGCCGATGCAGGCGGCCAGGCACTGGGGGTTTTACTCACGGCAAGCGGATTCTCTGGGGATCTCGGCGGCGCGCCCGGGGGGACTCGAACCCCCAACCGGTGGATTAGAAATCCACGGCTCTATCCGATTGAGCTACGGGCGCCTGGTCGGGGCGAGAGGATTCGAACCTCCGACCCTCTGCTCCCAAAGCAGATGCGCTACCAAGCTGCGCCACGCCCCGACGACTCATTCCCTAAGTTAGCGTCATCCGGCCTACAGCGCAAACCGCCGGATGAGGTTGAACCCCAGGCGGGGCTTCGACGTCGTCATCCCCGGCAGGTAGCGGTCCAGCGTGGACCACACCTGATTCGTGATCAGGATCGTGAAGACGTGGCCGCCGACCTCCTTCTGGACCCCGACGCCCCAGCTCATGTGAGACCGGCCCCGGTCGTCCCGGACCCGAAAGCCGGATACGATGGGGGTGATCTCCCCGACCAAGCTGAGGTGTTCCGTCACCTGCAGAGCGACCCCGACGCCGACGGCCAGGGTGTGGTCTTCGTCCGTCTGGAAGGGCGCCGGATTCGCCACGAACGACGGCGCCACGGTCAGGCTCAGGCGTCCCAGGTCGGCCCCGGCGATGACCTGCACGGCGGGCCGGACCTTGGCGTCGACCCGCCGGTTGAAGTCCCGGTCCGTGCTGAAGTTGACCGACCCCCGGACGGCCAGGTGGGTCGTGACGGGTCCCTCCGTCGGCGTCCATCCGAAGCGGGTCCAGACCTCAAAGTTTTTATTGGCCACGGCCCGGTAGGCCCCGAGGGTCCAGAAGTCCTGGACGCCCCACACGAGGCCGTAGCCGACCCACACGAGGGTATCGAATCCGAACAGGTTGTTGAGGTTCGTGCCTTCTTCCCCGAGCAGGGCATCCGCCCGATGAGTGAGGTAGAACTCGAGGGTCCCGCCCTCGACCATCCGGCTGGACTCGAGGGCGACGAATTGAGACGCCTTGACGGCCTGGGCGCGGGCGCCCGACGCCATCGCCAGGACGGCCACGACGGTCAGGGTCACGAAGCGACGCATGAGCCACCTCCGCGAGGAGGAATTCGGTGTTAGTGCTGGGGCCAGATGCTGAATACCAGAACCGTTCGGCTCGTAAGAATGGTATCGAGACGGCCTTTTCCACCGGCCGAAATAAAGAGCGGACGGCGAGTGGCGAATGGCGAACGGCCAGCAAGATGCCGGCGCTTCCAGCGTATGGTCCATGGTCTATGGGCTGAGGGCCTCATGTCGGAATCGCTGGGCGATGGGCATCCGGCGGCCGCTCCCGAAGGCCCGAGACGTGACCTTCAGGACGGGCGGGGCCTGCCGGCGCTTGTACTCGTTGCGGTCGATGCGGAGAACGACCTGTCGGACCGTCTCGGCGTCAAACCCCTGGGCGACGATCTCGGGGACGCTCATCTCCTCCTCGACGTACAGCCGGATGATCTGGTCGACGATGCGGTAAGGCGGGATGTCGTCTTCGTCCCGCTGGCCGGGTCGGAGTTCGGCCGACGGGGGCTTCGTGAAGATACGGGCCGGGATGCGTTCCGTCTCCCGATTCAGGAAGCGGGCCAGGTCGTAGACCATCATCTTGGGGACGTCGCCGAGGACGGCCAGGCCGCCCGTCATGTCGCCGTACAGCGTGCAGTAGCCGAGGGCCAGCTCGGACTTGTTGCCCGTCGAGAGGACCAGGGCGCCCCAGCGGTTCGACAGGGTCATCAGGACCGTGCCCCGGATGCGGGCCTGGAGGTTCTCTTCGGCGACGCCCCCGGGCGGCTCGTAGACCCGGTGGAGTTCCCCCAAGAAGGCCTCGAAGATGCCGTCGATGGGGACGACGTGCCACCGGATGCCGAGGTTGCGGGCCAGGGCCGTGGCGTCCTCGACGCTTTCGGGCGACGTGTACCGGGAAGGCATGAAGACACCCGTGACGTGTTCAGGTCCCAGGGCGTCGGCCGCCAGGGTCGCCACGACGGCCGAGTCGATGCCGCCGCTGATGCCGACGAGGACGTCCCGAAAGCCGCACTTGCGCAGGTAGTCCCGAATGCCCAGGACGAGGGCCTGATAGAGGTAGGCCATCCCCTCCGACGGGGGCTCGTCGGTCAGGACGGTCGGGACGTCGAGGTCGACGACGCCCAGGTGCTCCTCAAAGGCCGGGGCCCGGTAGATACAGCGGCCCCGACCGTCGAAGACCCGGCTCGACCCGTCGAAGATCAGCTCGTCGTTCGCCCCGACGAGGTTGACGTAGACGACGGGGACGCCGTACTTGCGGGCCAGCGACCGAAGCATCGCCTCCCGGAGGGCGACCTTCCCGAGGACGTAAGGCGACGACGAGATGTTCACCAGAAGGTTGGCGCCCTTGCGAATTTGGACCTCGACGGGGTCGAGGTGGTAATTCAGGCGAGGCGCTCGGCCGGGGTAGAGACGGTGCGTCTTCCAGAAGTCCTTGTCGTTCCAGAAGTCCTCGCAGATGCTGAGGCCGACCCGCCGACCCCGAAAGTCGAAGACCTTCGGGTCGGGGTTCGGCTCAAAGTAGCGGTCCTCGTCGAAGACGTCGTAGGTCGGTAACAGCGACTTGTAGGTCTTGAAGAGGATGTCGCCGCCGTAGAGGACCGTCGCCGCATTGAACAGGGGGCGACCCTCGCCGGGATTCGGCTCGACGTGGCCGACGACGATGGCGATGTCCCGGCTGTACGGCTTGAGGCGTTCGACGGCCTGGACGGACGCCTCGACAAAGGCCCGCTTCAGGAGCAGGTCGTTCGGCGGGTACCCCGTGACGCAGAGCTCCGGGAATATCACGATGTCACAGCCAGCCCGCCGGGCCGCCTGGACCATCTGAACGATCCGCTCGAGGTTACCGGTAAAGTCACCGATGGTCGGGTTCACCTGGCCGATGCCGATCCGCATGGGTCGAGACCTCCGGGGAAATGCATCTATTGTAGAGCAGAATGGGGAGTGGTCCCAGGCGCCGGGTACCGGTCCAAGGGCTCCCAGGTCCCAGACTCCTTCAGGAGCTTAGCAGGGCCGTTCGGTGCGTGAGAACGGCGTCGGACGCTTGGGGCTGGGGGTCTTCTCGGGGTCCGGGCACCTCGGACCCGGGCCGGGTCGGGGTCTGGACGGGGTGGGGCTCCAGGCCTATATTTGACCAAATCTCAAGTTAAGTTTACCTTCGGAGAAGACCCACCCATGTTCCGCCGTGTCCGCCTCGTCCAAAAGGGAAAGACCGTCCTCGAAGGTGCCGGCGTCCGCCTGACCCGGGTCTTCGGGAGCCCGACGACAGCCCACCTCTTTGACCCCTTCCTCCTCCTCGACGACTTCGGCTCGCACGACCCCCAGGACTACATCGCCGGCTTTCCTTGGCACCCCCACCGGGGCTTCGAGACCGTCACCTACCTCCTCAAGGGGGAGGTCCACCACGAGGACAGCACGGGCACCCGCGGCGTCATCCGGACCGGCGAGGTCCAGTGGATGACGGCCGGGAGCGGCATCTTCCACGCCGAGATGCCCAAGCCCGCCCGCCTCGACGACCGGACCGAGGACCCCGAACTCCGGGGCTTCCAGCTCTGGGTCAACCTCCCCTCGGACCTCAAGATGACGGTCCCGACTTATCAGAACCTGACGGCCGGGAGCATCCCCGAGGTCGCCCTCCCGAACGGCGGGCGGGTCCGGGTCATCGCCGGTCGGTTCGATGCCGTCGAGGGTCCCGTTCAGAATTCGGCCGTGGACGCCTGTTACCTGGACGTCTCGCTTCCGGCCGACCGGGAGTTCATCTACGAAGTCCCCCACGGCTACACGGTCTTCGCTTACGTCGTCGAGGGCGAGGCGCAATTCGACCCCCTCCTCTTGGACCATCGAGTCGGGGCCCGACATCTCGTCCTCTACGAACGAGCCGGCGAGGCCGTCCGGATTCGGACGTGGGACACACCCGTCCGGTTTCTTCTGATCGCCGGGCGGCCCATCGACGAGCCCGTCGCCTGGTACGGCCCCATCGTCATGAACACGCCCGACGAGCTGGCCCGGGCCTTCGAGGACTTACGGCGGGGGACCTTCGTCCGGGACGCCGCCCGAAGCGTCGACCTCGCCGGTTAGGCATCGGCTCTACTTGCGACGCCGGGCCGGGGGCCTTCTTCTTCAGGCCGGCGATGAAGGCGTCGACCGGGATGGCCGGCAGGCTCATGATCTGGACCGTGCCCCGGGCGCCCAGCTCGACGGAGATGCGGGCGACCGTCTCGTTGTCGGGGGCTTCCACGATGTTGACGAAGTCGTAGGGGCCTAAGACCGCGTACTGGCCGATGACTTTCGCTCCGAGGGCTTCGACTTCCCGGTTGACTTCTTGAATCCGCTCGGGCCGTTCCCGAAGCGTCCGCCGGCCCTCGTCGGTCAGGGTGCTGAGCAAAATGTACGTCGCCATGGCATCCTCCCTTTTCAGGTGGGTATTCGGCAGTTCGGGAATTCGGGAGGGTCTCTGGTCTCACCGCAGAGGCGCCGAGAACGCAGAGAAGAAGAGCCAGGGACCTGGTCCCTCCTGGCGATAGACTCGACGCCTTCAGCGTCTCGGCGGTGAGGGACCCCAGGACGCGCCCACCGGGTTGGCTATCATACCGCCGAATTCCCGGATCCCCAAACGGTCGGATGGCCCTACCCCTTGCGTTCCATCACCAAAAAGGCGTAGCGGGCGCCCTCGGGTCGGAAGCCCTCGGGGACCCAGACGTAGTCGCCCCGCTGGCGGGTCGTCTCAAAGGCGGCCGTCAAAAGTTGGACCTGAAAGCGGCCGGACCAGGCGTCGGGTGCTTCCCGCAGGCGGTACAACTCGTAGCTGAATAGGTACCGGGGGTACGGCGTAAAATTGCGGGGTTCGGCGTCGGTCCAGAAGGCCGGGGACTGACGATAGACGACGAGGCGGCGGTAGACGTCCCCGATGAGTACGCGGGCGTCGCCGCTCGGCGGCCGGGCTTCCTGGTAGGCCTGCCAGAGACGCTCGACGAAGCGGTCCGGCGGCAGAGCGCGTCGGTTCAAGTCCTGGTACCACCGCTGGAGCCAACGCCCGAGGGCCTTGGGTTCAGCCCGTCGGGTCTCGATCCGTTCAGGCCCGTAATAAATGGTGACCCGGCCGCCCTCCAGGTCGGGCTCGATGCGCAGGAACCCCAGGCTGAGCCATGCGCCCTGGACTTGAAGGGACCCGGCGAGGGGGCCCAGGGATTCGGTCAACTGCTGGAACCAGCGTTGCCGCCACGGGAGCCACCGTTCCGGAAGGCTCTCTTGAAACTCTTGCAGATAAGCCTGGAGGGCCTGCCACCCTTCCGTCCAATCCCAGGCGGCGGCCGTCTGGAGGAGGCCGGCGACCTCGGCGTGGCGCTTTTTCAAGGCCTGCGGATGCGTCTCGGGCCGGGCCGATTCGACTCGGAGTCGGCGCAGGCAGTCCGTCAGGCGTCGCAGGTGCCGGATCCGGGCCGTCAGTTCGTTGAGCCAGCGGTCGGTCGCTTCCGTCATCTTCCCAGGTCCCAACTCTGGAAGGTCTGGCTTTCTGGGTCGTAAGCCCACGCCCGGGCCGGTCGGCCGAGGGCGTAGGTCCGACACCATTCTACCAGACGTTGAACGGAGGCGGCGACGTGTGAGCGGGGGACCTGGGCCGGGGCGTACCAGATATAGAGACACCGGGCGGAGCCGGGCTTCAGCATCGTCCGAAGCGAGTCCACGATCGGACTTCCGAAGGGGCCGTTGTCGGCGATGACGATCCGGCCCTCGGCGTGAAACTCCTGGTGCCGGAGGGATTCGAAGGTCTCCCCGGGCCGTCCGAGCCGAAAGACGACGTGCGGCCCGACTTCATCGGGGTCGTAGCACCCCATCGGGATGCCGTCGTAAAGGGAGACGAGGTTGTTGAGGGCGACCATCGGATGGATAAACGGGAGCGAACCCTCCCGGTAGACCCGGCGGATGAGGGCCTCCGAGGAGGGACGGTGCTTGGTCGGGTCGATACCGACGGCCTTGAACATCTCCCGGACCGCCTGGAAGACGGGGTCCGACGAGACGCTTTCCGGCGGATGGGCCTGAAGCCACTGACGGACCTGTTCGGCGAAAGCCTCGGCCCAGGGGGTGGCTTCTGTCGGGTAAAAGATGGCGTCGACGTAAACGATGGCCGGATGCAGGACGGGGCGGAGTTCCTCGGCGATGTCCCACCGAACGTGCCAAGTCCGCATGGATATCCCTACGTCCGTCCGGGCCAAGAGTAAAGCAAAGGGTAAAGAAGGGTCTCTTGCATTTCGAGGGTCCACCCCGGGAAAGCGCAAAGGGCAAAAGAGCCAGGCCCCCACACCCTTTGCCTTATCCCCCTGCCCCTGCTCTTGGCCCTTCGCGCTTTGCCTTAGCGGATGGGGAGCCGCAGGTTGTCTTTTTCGCAAACCCAGAACATGCCGCCCGGCATGTCCAGGAACTTCACGACCTTCAGGGGGTACATCGGCTGTTGACACACGGGACAAGGCTTCAGATGAATGCCCCGTTCTTTCGCACCGATACTGGCCCGGGCCGTCTTACTGATCTTAGCTCGGGCCGGGGTCGGTTTGGTCGGTTTCCGCGCCATAGGCACCTCCTATTTTCAAGCATCCGGCAGGTCGGGAGATGGGGCGATAGATTATTCGTTGTTCGCCATTCGCCGTTCGCCAATGATCAGATGGGCAGGTCGGCAGATGGCTGAGAATCCCGTATCCCGCATCTCGCATCCCTTGGCCCTGTTTAGCCTATGCCCTTCCCTATCGCCCGGCAAGGGAAGAGGCGCCTCATGCCTTACGGTTGCAATTGAACGGAGAATACGCCGCCGCCCCTCGTCCCGGCGTAGAGCGTCGTCGGCGTTCGAGGATCGATCGCCAAGGCCAGAACCGTTTCACTTTCCATGGTCTTTGATTCCCGGACCACGGAAGGCTTGGATTTCGGCCTCGTCGGGAGGCCTTGCGAGGCGACCCCGCCCCCGGGGTCGGCCTCCACGACCCAACCTTTTTCGGTCCGCCGCAAAACGGCTTTCTCCCCATCAAGAAGCCGCCGGGCGGCCCGACCTATCCCCGACGCCGGGCACGGCCTCTATCGGCTCATGGCTCATGGCCGATGGCTCATGGGACCATGAGCCATGAGCTATGACCCATGAGCTAATATGAGCCATGAGCCACAGGACACCGCCCCCGGGACCACCCCGTACTCGCCATTCGCCACTCGCCACTCGCCATCTTGAGCTTTGCTGGCTCGCATACGGGACGGCGGCTCGACGGCCCCCGGGGATTGACCCTTCGCTATTCGCCATTTTCGCACAGCGCCGGGAAACGTCAAGTCTACTCGCCATTCGCTACTCGCCACTCGCCATTTCGCCATTCGCCACTCGCTACTCGCCATTCGCTACTTATGTGCCATGAAATCCCATCAAATGACCCAAAAAGCAACAATCACGTCAGCTGTTGCCAGCCCCCATCTGCCGACCTGCCCATCTGCCCATCTGCCCACCTGCCTATCTGCCCACCTGCCGACTGCCTATCTGCCGACCTGCCCACCTGCCGACCTGCCTATCTGAAGCTCCGCTCCCATTCCAAGAGCCAGGCCTTGATCCGGAGGCTCGGGGTGTAGCCGCCCAGGCGGCCTCCGTGGCCCACGACCCGATGGCACGGGATGAGGACGGGCAAGGGGTTCCGGGCCAGGACTTGGCCGACGGCTCGGGCCGCGCTCGGTTTCCCGACGGCCTCGGCGACGGCCCGGTACGTCCGGGTCGATCCCATCGGGATACGGACCACCGTGCGAAGGACCGCTTCCTGAAAAGCCGATCCCAGGAGGCCCGGGGCCATGTGGTCAAAGACGGCCAGGGCCGCCGTTTCAGACCACTGGCCCGTCCGGTAGGCCAGCCACCAGTCTCGGAGGAAGCGGGCCCACGGGTCCGTGCGCCCCAGGGTCTGGACCTCTTCGATAGTCCACGGCAGGGCATCCGGCCGAGCCTCCAGGAGCCATCGAGCGTCCCGAAGGCCTCGTTCGTCCCACCGGATGAGGAGCGACCCGACGGGCGCCGTCACGAGCATCCATCCTTCGGCCATGGCGTAGACCGCGGACCATAGACCATGGACCATGGACCATAGACCATAGACCATAGACTTGCCCGGGGGGCCTGAGCTCCTCGTTGGGAGACGATTGGGCGGGGGCCTGAGGGAGGCTGTTTGGAGGCCGTCGGAGTCCTAAGAGGTCGTCCATCTGGTCGCCCGGCCCATCCGACCGGGGCCGTCCGGACATTCCCATCCACGCCCATCGTCCACGGTCTATGGTCTATGGTCCAAAGTCTAAGGTCCATGGTCTATGGTCTATTCCATCACGACCGTCACGACGGCCCAAGCCTGGAGGCCCTGCCCCTGGCCGAAGGCCGTCAGAAAGTCGCCCGACGTGGCCGTGACGCCGACGGCCTGCGGGGCTATTCCCAAGAGGCCGGCGACGCTGGACCGGATGGCTTCGACCCACGGCTCCAGGACGGGCGTGCGGCCCTCGACGGCGACGGCCACGTGAGTAATGCGGGCGCCCGGCGGCAGGAATTCCAACGCCTTTTGGACATAAACCCGACTGTCGGTGACGCCCTGGCGGCAGAGTTCGTCGCTGATCGGCCCCATCACACGGGCGCCCGTGATGCTGTCGAGGGCCCGTCCGATGGCGTGCAGGATGACGTCCGAGTCGCTGTTCCCCCGAAGAGGCGGGGCCTCTGGGATAGAGACGCCCCCCAGGACCAGGGGTCGACCGGAAGGCGGCGTCTCAAAGGCATGGCTGTCATGTCCGAAGCCGACCTTGACGATCATGGGGGATTCGACAATTCGGCCGTTCGGGGGTTAGGCGATTTGGGAGTCCAGCAGTTTGGCAATTCAGGCAGATCAGGCGGCCAGGAGGCATGAGAAGCCGCCGGAAATGGCTGGTAACACCGGCACCCCTATTCCCGAATGGCCGAACTGCCGGATTCCCGGAACGCCCGAATGGCCGGCCTAATGGCTGGGATGCAGGGATTCGAACCCCGACCCTGGGGTCCAGAGCCCCATGTCCTGCCGTTAGACGACATCCCAGCCCATATGTAGTATAGGGGAGTCGGGCGGTAAAGCAACAGGGCAGTCAGGTACCCTATGGCCTTACTGCCCGACGGCCCTCATCTTACCACCGGAGCAAGGCGGCCCCGTACGCGATGCCCGCCCCGAGGGCCGTCAGGCCGACGACCTGACCCGGCCGGAGGAGGCCCTTCTCCAGCATCTCGGCCAGGGCCACGGGAATCGAGGCGGCCGACGTGTTCCCGGTGTACTCGATATTGGCATATACCTTTGCAGGCGGCAGGCCCAGGTAGTCGATGAGGGCCTGCGTGATCCGGTGATTCGCCTGATGGGGGACGAGCCAGTCGACCTGGTCGGCCGTCAGGCCGGCGTCTTCCAAGACTTCCCGGACGGCCCGACCCATGTAGCGGACGGCGACCCGAAAGACCTCGTTGCCCCGCATCTTGATGAAGTGAAGACGCTCCTGGACCGTCTTCTCGCTGGCCGGCAGTCGCGTGCCCCCCGCGGGCAGGTAAATCAGGTCCCACAGGCTTCCGTCCAGGTACAGCCGGCTGGCCAGCAGGCCCCGCCCCTCGACGGCCGCCAGGACGGCCGCCCCGGCGGCGTCCCCAAAGAGGACGCACGTCGAGCGGTCCTGCCAGTCCGTGACCCGGGACAGCATCTCCACGCCGACGACCAGGACGTACCGGGCGGCCCCGGTCCGGATGAACTGGTCGGCCACGGTGAGTCCGTACAGGAACCCGGCGCAGGCCGCCTGCATGTCGAACCCGAAGGCGTTCCAGGCGCCCAGGTCCTTTTGAATGAGGGCGGCCGTCGCCGGAAAGGGGTAGTCCGGCGTGACGGTACAGCAGACGATGATGTCGATTTGTTCCGGCCGCAAGCCGGCCATCTGGAGGGCTCGGCGGGACGCCTCGACGGACATCGTCGATGTATAAATCCCCTCCGGGGCGATCCGGCGCTCCCGGATGCCCGTACGGGTGCGGATCCACTCGTCGGACGTGTCGACCATCTTCTCGAGGTCGAAGTTCGTCAGGACCTTCGGCGGCAGGTACGCGCCGATGCCGACGATGGCCGTGCGTCGTTCAGCCATGGGACCGCTTCTCCTGGGCGTGGGCCGACTGGATGTCGGCGGCGATGCGGGCCTGGATGGCTTCGGCCATCCGGGCCTCGGTGAACTCCTTGGCCACGCGAAGGGCATTGCGGATGGCCTTGGGGCTGGACCGGCCGTGACAGATGATGGCCAGTCCCTGAATCCCCAACAGGGGTGCGCCGCCGTATTCCGAGTAATCGACCCGGCGGCGGAAGGCGTGCATCGCCGGCTTCATCAGGAGGTACCCGAGCTGAGCCAGGGGGCGCTTCTTGATCTCCTCCTTCAGGAGGGCCCCGATCATCTCGGCCAGGCTCTCGGAGGCCTTCAGGACGACGTTACCGATGAAGCCGTCGCACACGATGACGTCCGCCGAGCCCGTGAAGATGTCCTTCCCCTCGACATTCCCGATGAAGTGAACGGGCGCCTCCCGCATGATCTCGTGCAGGCCTCGGGTGAGGGCGTTGCCCTTGATGTCCTCCTCCCCAATGCTGAGGACACCGACCCGGGGATTCGAGACCTTCAGGATGAGCTGGGCATACGTGGCCCCCATGATGGCAAACTGCTTGAGGTGAAAGGGCCGGACGTGGACGTTCGCCCCGGCGTCGATGAGGACGACGTACCCCGTGCGGGTCGGCAGGACGACGGCCAGGGCCGGCCGCTCGACACCGGGGAGGGTCCCGACGATGAACTTCATGGCCGCCATGACGGCGCCCGTGTTGCCGGCGCTGACGACGGCCTGGCAGATGCCCGCTTTCAATAATTGAGCGGCCACGACGATCGAGGCCTGCCGCTTCCGGCGAATGGCGATCAACGGATTCTCGTCCATCCCGATGACTTCCTCGGCATGGACGACTTCGATGGGAAGGCCCGACCCGCCGTATTCCCGGAGCAGGGGCTGGAGCCGGTCCCGGTGGCCGATCAAGAGGATCCGGACCGGCCAGCTTCGAGCCGCCTCGACGGCCGCTCGGACCTCATGCCGGGGTGCAAAATCACCCCCCATGGCATCTAAGGCGATGACCGGCGTAGACATCGGCGTGTCTCGATTTCTGTGCTGGGTCCTGGGTGTTCGGTATTGGGTTTGCGAGGGTCAGGCGGCTGGCAACTTTGAGTCCTCCAGACCCCCCATCTCCCTCAGGCGTCTCCCACCCCGACGCGGCTTACACGACCTTCAGGGGGATGTACTGCACGCCCTTATAGGTCCCGCAGTTGGGGCACAACCGGTGGGGTAGCTTATAAGACTTGCACTTGGGGCATACGCTCAGCGAGGGCGGGCGCAAGGCATAATGACTCCGACGCTTGCCCTTCCGGGCATGGGACGTACGTTTCTTAGGAACGCCCATGGGACTTCCGCTCCCTCCAGGGAAATCCAGACACGGGAATGACTCTATTTTAATCCGCCGACCCCACTTTGCAAATCCACGCCTTCGGCGCTCGGGCCTCGAACTCCACGTCCTGCATCTTGCATCCCCCATCCCTTCCTGGGACCCCGCTCAGACAAGCGGGGCCTGGATCATGCATCCCTACCTCGCAATTCGCAGTCTGCCTTGCATCCCGCATCCTGTATCCTGTATCTTACATCCCCTGGGGGTGCTCCATGGGTGAGATCAGCCGACGGGTCGAGCAGGACTGGAAGGACGCCCTCCGGGCGCACCGCCGGGACGAGGTCAACGTCCTGCGCCTCATCCGGACCGAGCTTCAGTACGCCGCCAAGGACAAGCAGGCCGAACTGACCGAGGCGGAGGAGGTCGCCGTCCTCGAGCGCATGCTGAAGAAACGTCGGGAGGCCCTCGAGATGTACCGCCAGGGCGGACGGTCGGACATGATCGCCCAGGAAGAGGCCGAAATCGCTATCATCGAGCGATACCTGCCCCAGCGCCTGGGCCGGGATGAGGTCCTGCCCATCATCGAGGAAGTCATCCGCCAGACGGGCGCTCGCGGACCCCGGGACTTCGGTCGCGTGATGGGCCTCGTCATGCAACGCCTGAAGGGCCACCGGGTCGACGGCGCCCAGGTCCGGGCTTGGGTCGAGGAACGCCTGGCCCGGGGGCACGAATGACAGGAAAATGCCCAAAGGACCCGCATGATGGAGACCCCTGCGGGCGATTTCCTTCCGCACCCCCTCCCCCCATCACGTCGTCCCCAAGGCCGATCCGACGTGCGTGTTTTCAAACGCCCGCGCGAATGCGAGCACTCGGTTTTCTTTTGAGGCCGCCGGGACGGGCGGCGTCCGGCGGGAGGACGTCGGCATCACGGCCAGCGTTCCGGGATATCCCGGCCAGGTCGATTAGCCGAGCCGCTCGGTTCGTGAGAACGGTGTCGGAACCACCTTGCCCATCGCCCGGGAAGCACGATGTTCCAAAGGTACGGAGGGACGAAGTAACGAAAGTGGCGGAGTGACAAGCAGGGGTCTTAGGCCAATAGAGCCCTGGATGACAGGGCTTTTTTGATTCTCGGCCGAACTCCCGGATTCCCGAACTCCCGAATCGCCCTTGGCTTGAAAAACCGTCCTCCCCGGAGGGTCGAAAAAGCCGAATCCATGCGGGTTTTCACGAACCGAAGGGCTCTGCTAAGTTGTAGCACCCCGTGGGAGACGCCCGGAAAGGGAAGCCGTCGCCCGTCTACCCGCGACACGGCCCGGGCGCTCCAATCTTTCGGGAATGCACGTCGGGACCTCACGGAAACGGGGATCGATAGTCTCCCGCCCCAGGCACAGGCCAGGGGTTAAACAGGACCCGTTCACCGAAGCGGACCAGCCGCCGGACGAGCTGTGCCATCCGGTCCGATTCCGCAAACCAAGCCGAAGGGACCTTGACCACCAGCGTTGTCGGCGTCTCCTTCAGGAATCGCCGTAGGTGACGACTGAGCCGGATGACCTGGCGGCGGGTCTTCAGGGAAATGAGCGTAATCTGCAGGGCTTTGACTTCGTCGTCCACATGCGCCAGCAGTTCGATGCCCCATCCTCGCGCCGCCGTCACGATTCGATCCCGCCAGTCCTGAAGACATCTAAGTAAAGTCGCCTGGGACTCTTCCGCCAGGAAATGCCGCCGGACGTAATCGTGCATGGAAAGCCCCATGATCCAGTCTTGAATGGCCAGGGGCATCATCCAGGGACGCGTCCAGGGGAGACTCCACAGGACATGCCACCATCGCCGCGGTCCTCCAGGAATCACCCCGTGCCGGAGAAACCGTAGTAGCAAAAGCAACTGACGGGCTGGTGACTCAGGACGACCGACGACGGAACGACGCATGTACCGGAGTTTCTGCCGGATACGGTAGGCGACCTCACGGTCCTCCAAAAGCCGGATATACAGCTCTCTATACTTTTCCACCATGACCCGGTAGTCCATCCGTAGGGGAATGACGTTGGTGGATAACTTCGTGTTGTCGGATTCATCGACGTAAGGCCGGAGTCGGCCCTCGCGTTGCAATCGCTCGTAAAGCGGGGTACGAGGTACAGCGGTGAGCAGACCGATCATGGCGGCCTGGATGCCGGATTCACGGATGAACCGGTACTGGAGGTCAAAGGTCCGTTCGGTGTCGTGGTCGAAACCGATGATGAATCCACCATAAACTTCTATTCCGTACGAGTAGATCTTCCGCAAGGATGCCAGAATGTCCTGGCCGGTGTTCTGGTACTTTCTTGTCTCCTTCAGGCTTGCCTCGTCGGGAGACTCGATACCGATAAAGACCCACCGAAAACCGGCGGCGCGAAACAGGTCCAGCATTTCATCGTCCTGGGCCAGGTTCAGGGAGGCCTCGGTGCCGAACTGGAATCGATACCGGTGGCGTTGCTGGTAGGCGATGAGATAGCGGAGGAGTTCCTTGGCTTTGGCCTTGTGCCCGATGAGGTTGTCATCGACGAAAAACACGTTGCGAACCCCGGCCCGCCGTAGCAGATCGAGCTCACGCCCGATCTGTTCGGGCGATTTAGTTCGGGGCTTACGGCCGAACATGACGATGATGTCACAGAACTCACACTGGTAGGGACAGCCGCGTGAAAACTGCAGGGTCGCCGTCTGGTAACGGTCCAGGGGCAAGAGGTCAAACCGGGGCGCCGGGGAATCCTCGAGCCGCACGATGCCCGTTTCCCGGTATGACGGTCGTGGACGACCTTGCCGGTAGTCTGCACAAAATTCCGGCCAGATGTATTCGGCTTCCCCGCTGATCACGGTATCTGCGACGTCCGCGTAACGTTCTGGACACAACGAGGCAAAGCTACCGCCGGCGACCGTGTAGTAGCCCCGCGACCGGTAGTATGTAAGGAGTTTTCTTTGACGCCGGTACTGAACGCCCATCCCACAGACACCGACGATGTCGGCCCGGGGCTCCGACGGAACGGGTTCGACATTTTCATCCACGATCTGCACTTCCCAGTCAGGCGGACACAGAGCGGCGACCGTCGCCAGACCCAGGGGTGGATTGACGGTCCTCTTGGGGGACAGAACCTTTTCGAAAGCCCACTGGAAGCTCCAGAAGCTTTCGGGAAATTTGGGGTTAATGAGCAAGACTCTCATGCCACCTCCTTAACAGAGCCGTTCGGTTGGTGAAAACCCGCACGGATTCGGCTTTTCCGACCCTCCGGGGAGGACGGTTTTTCAAGCCAAGGGCGATTCGGGAGTTCGGGAATTCGAGAATTCGGCGAAGGGTCCCAAAAGCCCTGCCATCCAGGCTCGACCGGTCTATCGGCCCAAGACCGTGACCCGTCACTCCGTCCCTTTGAAACACCGTGCTTCCCGGGCGATGGAAAAGGCCGTCCCGACGCCATTCTCACGAACTGAACGGCTCTGTTAAAGATTTTAGTTTAAGCGATATCCTCCCAAAATGCAACACCCCACTGACGAGTCCGGACTATCGTTAAAAAAACTTGTTACCTCAGGATCCTCCATGCCCAGGTCCCCGGTCTTCGATGGAATCCCCTCAGTCCTTCACACCAAACTCACACACCAGAGGTAAGATCGAACCTATGGATACAGGCCATGGGGGGTCTATCAATCCTGCATCTTGTATCTTGCATCTTCATCGATGCCCTTCCCCCCTCAGACCATATAGGGCACGTTGCTGGCATGGGTCGGGTAGGCATAAAAGGCTTCCTTCAGGTCCGAGGCCCGCAGGCCGAATTGGATCGCCAGGGCAAAGAGGTTGATGAGCTCATCGGCCAGGGTTCCCAAGAGGTGGGCCCCCAGGATGCGACCCGTGCCCCTCTCGACGAGCACCTTGAACCCCGCGTGTTTTTCATGGATCCGCCGGGACGCATACCAGGACGCCGTATCCCCCTGGACCCCGTCAAACGAAAGTCCCCGCTCCCGGGCCTGGGCCTCCGACAGTCCAACTCGGGCCAGAGGGGGCACCGTGAAGACGACCGAGGGCACGCCGGTGTAATCGAGTCGGACATGATGGCCCTGCAGGAGGTTGGCCGCCACGACCTTGCCTTCCCGGCCGGCCACCGGCGTCAGGGGCGGGCCGCTGTCGGCACAGTCGCCGGCGGCATACACGGCCGGATTGGACACGCTCTGCCGGTGGCGATGAGCACGTAGCGACCGGTCAGCGTGACGTCGCCGACCTGAACGGCGGTGCGATCGACGAACCGGGCGGAGCCGTGGAAGGTCTCGATACCGGCCCGGCGAAAGCTCTCTTCGACCCGCTCGGGGACCGGGTCGGTGAAGGTGCGTTTGAACCGCATGAGGTCGGCCCAGTCCACCCGCAGGTCCGTGAAGGTCACCCCCCGACCCCGCATGCGGCGGCACCAGTCGACCACGTCGGCTACACCGACCAGGACCTTCTTGGGGTCACATCCCCGGAGGGCACAGGTGCCCCCGAAGGGGAGGGCATCGACGATGGCCACGGACCATCCGGCCTTGCGGCAGGCTCGGGCGGCACCGGCCCCGGCGCTACCGGTCCCGAGGACTACGAGGTCAAAAGACAGGGTCGTCATCGGTTCCATCCTCCAGCGGGGGATTCCTCAGGATACTCGGGGGCCTGCCCCGACCAGGACGACGACGGCGACGGCCGTCGTCCGGTCGTGACTCAGGCTGACCCACGCCTGGGCGACGCCCCGTTCGTCGGCCCGCCTCCGGGCCCGGCCGTGCAGAAATAGCTGAGGCTCCCCGCTCGGCAGGTTCCGGACCTCGAAGTCCGTCCAGGGGATGCCGCTCCAGAGGCCGACGCCGAGGGCTTTCATGGCCGCTTCCTTGGCCGCAAAGCGGACCGCCAGGTGGGGATAGGGGTCCTGAAACCCGGCGCAGTACTGCCGCTCGGCTTCCGTGAAGATGCGCCGTAGAAACCGCTCGCCGAGCCGCTCGACGGCCTGCCGGATGCGCTGAACCTCGACGACGTCCACACCGACGCCGCAGACGGTCATAGCGGTTTCGTCCAGTCCGGTGTCGGGGATTGCATGATTTCGACGGTCATGATCACGCTGTGCATGCTGATCCGACGTGCGTGTTTTTAACGCCCGCACGAATGAGTTGGAGCACCAGTCTTATAAATCCGCCGGGACCGGGATCAGACCCTCGACATCAGACCACAGACCATGGACCCCCTCTGGGCCCAAGCAGGTCTATGGTCTGTGGTCTATGGTCGGATTTATACGAGCGCTTCCAGGCACCTTTTACGAGATGGCTTGAGGTAACTCATCGGCTGGAATGCGAGGCGCAGGTCTGCGGTCTACGACCCTACCGGTCCAGCTCTCCGCCGATCATGTTGATCGACCCGAAGATGGGGATGACGTCGGCGACCGTATAGCCCCGGATCATCTCGACGAGGCCCGACATCAGGGCAAAGCAGGGGCCCCGGACCCGAATCCGGTAGGGCCGGTCCTGGCCCGTGCTGACGATGTAGAACCCGAGCTCCCCGTTGGCGCCCTCGACGGCGAAGTAGACCTCCCCGACGGGGGTCGTGATGCCGTGGCCCGTCATGATGAGTTTGAAGTGGTCCATGAGGGCCTCGATGGTCGTGTAGACTTCTTCTTTAGGGGGGAGGACGACGGCCCGGTTCGGGGCGTTGACGTGGTCCCAGTGGAAGGCTTCGCTCCCCTCCAGGGTGTTGGCCAGTCGGACCCGAATCCGGTCGGGGGGTACCGTCACCTGACCCAGGCGGCCCCTATCGTCGACCTCCCAGGCGGCCATCTCGGGGGCCATGATCTCGGGGGCTTCCTTCGGGATCTGCTGGAGGCACTGCTCGATGATCCGGATGCTCTGTTCCATTTCTTCCATCCGGACGAGGTAGCGGTCCAGGTTGTCGCCGTGTTCGCCGAGGGGGACGTCGAAGTCGAGCTCGTCGTAAACGAGGTACGGCTGGACCTTCCGGAGGTCGAAGGGGACGCCGCAGGCCCGCAGGCAGGGCCCCGTGAACCCATAGCTGATGGCCGTCTCGGCGTCGATGACGCCGACGTCCTTCATGCGGTCGATGAAGATGCGGTTGTTCGTCAGGAGGCCGTGGACCTCCTTGAGGACCTCTCGAACACCCTTCAGTCGCTCCGTACAGGCCTCGTGGAAGCCCTCGGGCAGGTCGGCCTTGAGGCCCCCGACGCGGGTATAGCTCGTCGTCAGACGGGCCCCGCAGATCATCTCGACGAGTTCCCACAGCCACTCCCGGGCCTTCATCATGTACAGGAAGGCCGTCATCGCCCCGAGTTCCATGACGGAGGCCCCGATGCACGTCAGGTGGTCCGTGATACGGGAGATCTCCGAGACGAGGACCCGGATGTACTGGGCCCGGCGGGGGACGGTGATGCCGAGGAGCTTCTCGACGGTCATCACGTAAGCGACGTTGTTGATCAGGGGCGAGACATAGTTCAGCCGGTCCGTGTACGGGATGACCTGGTTCCAGGTCTTGAACTCGCAGGTCTTCTCAAAGGCCCGGTGGAGGTAGCCGATCTCGACGTCGGCGTCGACGACCCGCTCCCCGTCCAGCTTCAGGATGATCCGGATGATCCCATGCATGGCCGGATGGGACGGGCCCATGTTGAGGAGCATGTGCGTCCGGCCGTCTTCCTCCCAGACGATCACGTCGTCTCGGGGTCCGGTTCGTTCGACGGTCTCCACCGATCCGGGTCTCTCCATGGGTCCCTCGGCTGAATGCGGTAGGGTAGGCGGGGCTGTTCGCCCCGGAGGGAGTAGTCCTTCCGCAGGGGATGGCCCTGGAACTCGTCGTACATCAGGATGCGCCGCAGGTCCGGGTGATGCCGAAAGCGGATCCCAAACATGTCGAAGACTTCTCGTTCTAACCAGTTGGCGACCTTCCAGAGGTCCGTCACCGAGTCCACGGCTTCCCCGTCGTCGACCTGCGTCTTGACCCGCAGGCGACGATTGTAATGAAGCGAATACAGGTGATAGACGACGTCAAAGCGGGGCCGCCGCTCGAGCCAGTCGACGGCCGTCAGGTCCATCAGGAAGTTGAACCGGAGGCGGGGGTCGTCCCGCAGGAACTGGAGAACGGCATGGACCTGTTCTTTCCGAACGACGACGGTCTCGTCGCCCCGGAAGGCATGCGTCTCAAGAATCGCACCCCGGAAACGCTCTTGGAGAATCGTAAGGACCGGGCTGGTCGGCGTCATTTCCCTCCCTACCGGTCTCGCAAAAATGCCCAAGACGTTCTCGGCGAGCCCTCATCGGGCCGGTACTGGACGGCCCCCATCATCGCCCGGCGGGGCTCGGCCTGTTCATAGACGATCGCCCGCAGGGTCTCCACGACTTCCGACCGACTGGCCCGGGCGGCCTCGTGAAGCCGCCGCAGGTCCCGCCGGAGCCTCTGACAGGCCGGCCGACGTCCGGTCAGCACTGGGTCCCGAGACCGGGCCAGCTGACGGAGGAGCCGACGCCGCGTCCGACGACTCCACCAGACCCGGCCGACGCGCCAGCCGGTCCAGCTGTTGAGGACGAGGGCGGTCAGAAGCAAAGCCAGGTCCCCCGCCGGCGTCCGGACCACCGTATAACTCAAGACCACGAGGACGAGGGCGACCAGCGAGACCCACGTCTCGACCGTCATCGAGCGGCCTCCGGCTCCAAGAGACGGATGTCATAGCCCTGCCGCTGGATCTTCTCCTGGAGCTTCATGATGCCGTCCAGGACCATCTCGGGCCGGGGCGGACAGCCGGGAATGTAGACGTCCACGGGGATGACGAGGTCGATCCCCTGAAGCGTCGCATAGTTCTCGTAAAAGCCGCCGCTGGTCGCGCAGACCCCAAAGGCGATGACCCACTTGGGCTCGGCCATCTGGTCATAGACCCGCTTGAGGACCGGCGCCATCTTATGGCTGATCGTCCCGACGACCATCAGGAGGTCGGCCTGCCGGGGCGAAAACCGCGGCAGGGCCGCCCCGAAGCGGTCGATGTCATAGTGGGCCGCCGCCACGGCCATGTACTCCATCCCGCAACAGGCCGTCACGAAGGGATACTGGAACAACGAAAACTTCCGGGCCCACCCGACGAAGTCCTTCAACCGCGTCGTGATGAATCCGCCATCCGGACCGTAACGGGTCATCCCTTTCGCCTCCGAATGACGATGGGACGGCATGACACAGGTGGCTCCTGGGCCCATGACGGGCGAGGGCCGGGATGAATGGCCCCGGCACGCCATCCCGCCGTCCCGAAACTATCCAGGTTCCGTCCGCTGGGCCGGGACGGGTACCGGGACCTCCCGGCGGACTTCAGCGCCGACGGGGACCGCCGCCGGCCGCTCCCAGAACACGAGACCGCCGTGCCGCCAGAAGTATAATAGGCCCACGACGAGCGTCCCGGCATAGACCCCCATCAGGATCAGGCCCGGCCAGCCCAGGGGCCGGGCCACGACGGCCCAGGGCAGAAAGAACGCCAGCTCGACGTCCAGCAGGGTGAATACGACGGCCAGCCGATAGAAGTACACGGGGTACTGCACCGGCGGCGGTGCCGTCGAGGGAACGCCGCACTCAAACAGCTCCTGCTTGACGGCCGAGGTCCGCCGGCGGGGTCCCAGCCAGCGGTTCACGAAGATAAAGAAGGTCGCATTGACAAGGACGATCAACGCAAACGTCAGGACGGCCCAAGTCGGCATGGTGGGTTCCTTACAGAAGATAGGGGGCCAGTTGCAAGAAGCAGGATACAGGATGCAAGATGCAGGATGCAAGGTCGGGGGGAGGTAGGGAGGTCGGCAGATGGGCAGGTCGGCAGATAGGAGCGCAGGCCTCTGGCCTGCGGGAGCGCAAGCGTCCCGTCTGCGGGAATGTAGGCCTCTGGCCTCCGAACACCGGCAGTCATGCCGGTGTCCCCCTGTCCCGGCGCCGCCAGTCATGGCGGCGTCCGTCTATCGGAACGCCGGGAGTTATCCCGGCGTCATCCTCATGAATCGGCCGTCATGCCGGTGCCGACCTCAGGAACCGGTCGGCCGTCGGTACCGGCTCGATCTGGCTGCCGAGACGGCAGCGCTCTCAGCATCGGCATCGCTGGGAGCGCTGGCATCTTGCCGGCCGAGACGGGCAAGGGGAAGTAGGGCCCCATTCGCTAATCGCCGTTCGCCTGAAGAGGAAACGCTATGAACGTTCAGACGGTTTCATGGGACCGACTGCCGGCGACGGACCTCTTCCGGGACTACCTGTACCGTTTTGAACGCCTCCGGGACTGGTTCCCCGGTCCGCCTTTCGACGCCGAGGCGCAACGACGGCAAATGGAAGTCCGGCGGGCGTTCTTTCAACGCTTGCCCCATCAGGCCGACTGGCCCGCCTGGGTCCAGCCGTGGGACCCCTCGGCGGGTCCGGCCGTCGAGCCGACGGCGGGTCTCGTCATGACGGGTCAACAGCCGGGCCTCCTGGGCGGACCCCTGTTCACCCTTTACAAGATCGCCACGGCCGTCCGGTTGGCCGAGTACTGGCAGGCCCGCGGGGAGTCCGTCGGGGCCGCCTTCTGGGTCCTCGACGAGGACCACGACCTCAAGGAGCTCCTGACGGTCGCCAGTATAGACGCCCAGTCCCGGCCCGTCCGGCCGGACCTGCCGGACGGCGTGACGACCAACCGTCGTCCGGTCGGCCTCATCCGCGTCGACGACGAACGGGTCGCGCCGGTCGTGCATTTCCACGAGACTCACATCCGGCCGAGTCTGTACCAGGCGGCCATCGAGGCGGCCCTCCGGGCGTCTTACGGGGACGAGCATCAAACGCTCGACGGGGCTTTCCGGGCGTACCTGCACCGTCTGCTGGCCGGATTTCCCCTGCCCGGCTGGATCTCGGCCCGCTCGGCGGCCCTCAAGCAGGCGGCCCTGCCCGTCCTGGTCCGGCTCGTCGAGCGGTGGGCCGAGTGGCTCGGCGACTGGGACCGCTGGATGGAGACCCTCGACCGCCGGGGCTACCACCGGCAGGTCCAGCTCCACCGAGACTACTTCCCCATGTTCCGGCTGTCGGAGGGCGAACGGCACCGCCTCCTCTGGCGAAACGGGCGCATCGTCTGCGCCGGGACCGGCGAACAGTGGACGCCGGCGGCCTTCGTCCGCTGGCTGGCCGACCACGCCGCCGAGGTCAGCCCCAACGTCGTCCTGCGCCCCGTCGTGCAGGACTTCGTCTTCCCGACGGTCGCCTACGTGGCCGGGCCCTCCGAGACGGCCTACTGGGCCCAACTGCGATTCCTGTACGACCGCCTGGAGATACCCATGCCGGTCGTCTTCCCCCGGCTCAGCCTGACCCTCGTCCCGCCGCCCCTCCGGCGTATCTTTCATAAGACGGGCCTCGACGTCGTCCGGTGCCTGACCGAGCCCCCGTCGGCCTGGACGCCGGCGTCCGACGAGGCACCCCCCTGGGCGTCGGACGTCGAACGAATGGAGGCCGACCTGCGGGCCTTCCACGCCCGTATGCTGGACGTCGCCCGGACGCAGGGCCTGCCGCATACCGAACGCTGGCACCGGGCCCTCGACGCCGTCGAGCTGGCCTTCCAGCGATTCCGGAGCGTAGCCGAGCAGGCCTGGCTCGAGCGAAATCAGCGATGGGCGTCGGCCCGTCAGGCTATCGCCGACTGGCTGTGGCCCTTGGGCGACATGCAGGAACGGGCCTTCCACCCGGCCGTCTTCTGGCAGTTCGTGGGTCCGGCCGTGGCCGAGGCCGTCTACCGGGCGGCCGACCCCTGGACGCCGGACCATCAGGTCGTGGAGGTCCAATAAAAGACCACGGACCACAGACCACAGACCACGGACCATGGACTACAGACCACGGACCATGGACTATGGAAGACTATGGAATTTACCGTCGCCGGGTCGGGCAAGAAACCCCGATTTCGTGCTGTACGGCCCGGATCAGGCCTTGAAGGCGCGCAAATACAATTTGGACCTGCTCTGTCAAGCCTCGGTAGTCAATATCTGTTAGGTACCCAAGCCGATAAGACAGATGGATGAGGTACTGGGTTTCCGCCAGAGATCCTCGAGCTATATAGAGGAAGCGCAGGTAATCGTGCTTGGACTCACGCGCCGCGCCTTCGGCGATATTGGACGGTACCGAGCAAGCGGCACGGCGCAGTTGGGCCGTCAATCCATAGAGTTCTTCCCTGGGAAAGCGTCTCGTTCGTTCATAGATGGTGACGGCCAAGTCGTCAGCCAGTCTCCACGCCTGGATCTTTGTATAGTCTCGCATCCCCTGTTCTTGGCCTTATAAAGGTAGGACTTACGCAGTTGGGATGAGTTCCATCGATGGGC
>BEHN01000025.1 GCA_002898535.1 bacterium HR11 | reverse complement strand
GCAATGGACAGAGTCGTAACAGAGCCGTTCGGTTCGTGAGAATGGCGTCAGAACAACCTTTCCCAATGCCCGGGAAGCACGATTTTTCAAGCATCCGGCCGATGGGCAGGTCGGCAGATAGGCAGATAGAAGCCGGGTGGGCAAGGATCAGCCCCCGGGCTTTTGGGACCATCTGCCCATCTGCCGAACTGCCTATCTGCCAAAGCTTGAAAAACCATTCTCCCCAAAGGGTCGAAAAAGCTGAATCCATGCGGGTTTTCACCAACCGAACGGCTCTGTTAAGCCGAAAGCGACCTTCGTCCTACCGGAGGGGGACGTCCAACTGCCAGAGGAGGAAGAGGAGCTCATCCGTCAGGTCCTCGATCTGCTGACGGACGGGGAGGGCCCCGACGTGGCCGGCCTTCGTGTCGTATCGAAGCAGGATGGGCCGGTCCGAGGCGTTGGCCCACTGAAGCAGGGCCGTCATCTTGCGGGCGTGCAGGGGGTCGACCCGGGTGTCGGCGTCGCCCGTGACGAACAGGACGGCCGGGTACTTCGTCCCGGGCTTCACGTTGTGATAGGGCGAGTAGGCCAATAGATACTTGAATTGCTCGGGATCGTCCGACGAACCGTACTCGCCCACCCAGTAGCGGGCGACGAGGAACTTGTGATACCGGATCATGTCCAAGAGGGGATAACCGCAGACGACGACCCGGAACAGGTCGGGCCTCTGCGTCAGGGCCGCCCCGACCAGAAGCCCGCCGTTGCTCCGACCTGTGATGGCCAGCCGTTCGGGCCGGGTGTAGCCCTGAGCGATGAGCCACTCGGCCGCCGCGATGAAGTCGTCGAAGACGTTTTGCTTCTTGTCCCGCATGCCGGCCTCGTGCCAGGCCTCGCCGAACTCGCCGCCGCCCCGGAGGTTCGCCAAAGCGAAGACGCCGCCGGTCTGGACCCACAGGGCGGCCATCGCCGAGTACGACGGCGTCAGGCTGACGTTGAACCCGCCGTAGCCCGTCAGCAAGGTCGGGTTTCGGCCGTCTCGTCGGAGGCCCCGGGGATGGACCAAAAACATCGGGACCCGCGTGCCGTCCTTGGACGTGTACCACACCTGCCGGACGACGTAACGGTCGGGTCGGAGAGGGACCCGCACGGCGGCCCACAGCGTCCGTCGGCCCGTCTCCACGTCATACCGGTAAATGCGGGGCGGGACCAGAAACGACGTGAAGGCAAAGAAGGCCTCCCGCCGGTCCCACTCCCCCTGCAGGCCCGTGACGGAGCCCAGGGTCGGGAAGGCGATCTCCCGGACGAACCGTCCGTCCGGCTCGAAGACACGGACCCGCGAGACGACGTTCTCGAGAGACTGGACGAGAAGTCGGCCCCCGGCGAGGGTAAACCCCGTGAGGACGGCGTCCCCCTCGGGGACGACCTCTCGCCATGTGTCGGGCGGTTCCGGATTTCGCAGGTCGACGGCCAGGATACGGCCCTTCGGGGCCTTCCAGTTCGTCAGGACGAAGAGCGTCGAACCGCCGAACTCACCGAAGAAGCGGGCTGGGACGTCTCGGACCAAAGTCCGAATGGGATGGTTTCCGGATACCGGGGACCCAGTCTCCGGGACCTCCATGTAATGAAGCTCCGTCTGTTGAGCCCCGGCTCCGTAATAGACGGTCAACAGCAGGTAGCGTCCGTCATGGGAGAGGTCCACGCCGATAATCTTGTCGGGTCCGTAGCCCTGACCGAAGATCTCCACGTCTTGCGCGGGGTCAGACCCCATCGCATGGTAGTAGACCCGGGGACCGTCGGGCGTGTGTTTGGCATAGTAAAAACCGGCTTTGTCCGAACGGAGGGCGATGCCGAAATACCGGCCCTTGGGAAGCCCATCGGGCAGGTCCTGCCCGGTCTCGACGTCCCGCCACCGGACGACGACCTCGTCTTCTCCGCCGTGGCGGACGCCGTAGGCCAGCCAGCGGCCGTCCCGCGAGACCTCCAGGGGGCTGACGCTCGTCAAGTGCGCAGGGTCCATGGCGTGGGGGTCGATCAGGACCCGTTCGGGCCCCGTCGGGCCTTCCCGCATGTACAGGACGGGCTGGTCTTGGTCGGCCCGCCGTTTCAGGAAGAAGTACCGACCGCCGCGGACGATGGGAAGGCTAACCGTATCGACCCGGAGCATCCGGGCGACCCGTCGCCGGAGGGCTTCCCGGCCCGGGACGGCGTCCAGGAGCGAGCGAGTGTAAGCGTTCTGGGCCTCGATCCAGGCCCGCGTCTCGGGGCTCCAGGCGTCCTCCAGCCACCGGTAGGGGTCGACGACCTCGACGCCGTGGAGGACCTCCCGGACCTCGTCCCGCCGGGTCTCCGGCGGCCGGGGTACCGCAGACGTCTGGGGACCGGCCGCGATGGCCGATAGGACCCACCCCATCAGGATGCCCCAGACGACCCCCATCCGTTGATACCGGGGCGTTCGATGTCCCGTGGCTTGCCTCATCGGTGGAGCCCTCCGTTTCGATCCATCGAACGCTTGCCGAGTCATCGGAGTTCCGCCCGGACCCTCGACCCGCTGAGTCCTGTCATCCCTTCATCCCGGGTGGCGACTCACGCGAAATTGAAAGTCCGGCCCTCGCGGTTGTAACCTCTTTCCCATCCCAGGTCTCAATCCTTAACGGGAATCTTCACTGACTCGGCTTTTTCGACCCTTCGAGAAGGACGGTCCTTCAAGGCCGCACTGGCTCATAGCTGATGGCTCATGGGACTACGAGCCATGACCCATGAGTTATGAGCCAATAGCGGCTATGAACCATCCATCACCCTGGCTCGTCGCTCCGCCCCTTGGCGACATCGTGCTCCCCAGGGGATGGGAAAGGTTGTTCCGACGCCATTCTCACGAACCGAACGGCCTTGTTCACTCCGGAAGGCTGATCCCTGACGCCCCAACACCCAGCACCGGACACCCAAACTCCCGAAGGTGACCCATGGAAGAGCTTCAGGCCCGCGTGACACTTCGGCAGATCGACGCTTACCGCTTCGAGGTCCGGCTCGACCGGCCGGCGGAGTGGACGACCGAGATGGACGAGCCGGCCCCCTTAGGGAAGGAGGCCGGCCCGAACGCCGCCCGCATGTTGGCGGCGGCCGTCGGCCACTGTCTGTCGGCCAGCCTATTTTTCTGTCTCCAGAAGGCCCGGGTCTCCGTCGAGGGCATCGAGACGGAGGTGACGGCCACGATCCGGCGCAACGAGCGGGGCCGCTGGCGGGTCGCCGCCCTGGACGTTCAAGTCCACGCCCGCGGGGTGCCTCCGGAACAGACCGAGGCCTTCGAGCGGTGCGTCCAAATATTTGAGGACTACTGCATCGTCACGGCCAGCGTCCGGCAGGGCATCCCCGTCACCGTCCAGGTCCGAATGTAGACCATAGACCGTGGACCATAGACTGTAGACCTGTCAGCCTTCAGCCTTACGGGTCTGTCAGGGTAGGGGAGGTGTGGTCGCCATGCGGTGGACGGGCTCGCCCGATGAAGTTTTGCCCCGAGTCATCGCGGACGTCTATCGACGGATCGCCGACCCGCAGGTCCGACAGTTTGCCATCGGACGGGCCGTCGACCCCGTAGCGGCCTTCATCCAGCTCCGTCAGACGGTCCAGCCGCCGCCGACGCAGTTCCAGATCCTCTACGAAGGGGGACCCGTCGATCAGGCTCGGGCCGTGGAACAGGCGCTCCGCCGCCTCCTCGGGAAGGATCCCCGCTACCGCCCGCTCCCGGCCTTGAGTCGGCGCTCGAAAAAGCGGGCCTATCAGTATGTGTACATCGTCTTGTGGGATTGAAGGCGAAAGAGTTCGGGGTCGGGTCTTGAACCTGGATAGGGGAAGAGCCCGCGGACGTCCCCGTCTCACTTGGGCGATCGGAGCTTCGGTCCCGTGGGCCTCGCATGTATACTGGGCCGGCCGAGGCAACCTCAGAATAAGCAGATGCTTAGCCCGCAGAGTCCCAGCCATATGAGGAAGAGCGTCCCCAGGATAAGCATCAGCATGAACAAAGCCCCCAGGACCCACGCCAACAGCTTGAGGGGCAGGAACAGGACCTTCATCACGAGTTTCAAGACGAATCCCAGGACCAGGAATGGCACGAGGACCAGGCCGATCAGGAGGCCCATCCCCAGGGCCAGAAGCCCCAGGCCGAGCGCCCATCCGACGGCGGAAGCCATCAGGACCCAAAGCATCGCACCCTCCGGGGTCGGAGTATGGACTTGACGAAAAGGATAACAGAGCCGTTCGGGAGTGAGAAGTGCGATGGGAAGCGGAAAGGGCACCTCCACGAAAGCGCGATGTTTCAGGCATTTGGCAGGTGGGCAGGTGGGCAGATAGGCAGATGGGCAGGTGGGCAGATAGGCAGGTCGGCAGGTGGGCAGGTCGGGCGACGGGCGTCTATCCCCATAAATCCGACCGTAGACCACAGACCATAGACCGGCTTGGGCCCCAGGGGTCCATGGTCCATGGTCTGTGGCCCTTTTCCCTGTCCCCGGGACCTTATCCCGTCACGCCGACCCGTTCGCACCACCGCCGGACGGGACATTCAGGGCACCGGGGTCGCCGGGGCAGACAGATCGTCTGACCCAGGGCGACCAAATAGGTATTGATGTCCGACCAATACGCCGGGGGGACCTTCTCCATCAACTGGGCCTCCGTCTCCAGGGGCGTCTTAGAACGGACGATGCCGAGGCGATTGCCGATCCGGTGGACGTGGGTATCGACGCAAATGGCCGGCTTCCCGAAGGCCTCGCCGAGGACGAGATTGGCCGTCTTCCGACCGACACCCGGGAGTTTTGTCAGTTCTTCCAGGGTATCGGGCACCTGCCCGCCGTACCGCTCGACGAGGACCCGGGCCAGCTCTTTGAGATGCCGGGCCTTCGTCCGATAAAAGCCGACGGGATAGATCAGACGGGCGATGGTGGCTTCGTCGAGGGCGGCCAGCCGTTCCGGCGTCGGAGCGACGGACAGGAGACGCTCGACGGCCGGGACGGTTACCGTGTCCTGCGTCCGGGCCGACAGGAGCGTCGCCACCAGGATCGTAAACGGCGTCTCGCTCCGGCTGACCCGCATCCGAAAGATGGGCGCCTGCCGGAGGGCCGGCGACCGACGAAGCGTCTTCAGGACTTGCAGGAACGTCTTCGTATCCATCGCAAGGAAATGCGGCGTTCGGTGTTGGATGCTGGATAGATGCCTGTTTCACGACTCACCGCCGAGGCGCCGAGGACGCAGAGGATGAGGGTTTTCTTCGATTTTTCTCTGCGTTCTCGGCGTCTCAGCGGTGGAATGGGGGGGTGGAAATACGCTCTAAGGCCGAGAGTCCACCGATCCCCATGCGGGTCCGACTACTCCTTCGGTTCTTCGCCGAGCGGAATACCCTGGGTTCGCAGGAAATCGGCCACGACATCCAGAACGGTCTGGGCCGTCGCCTCGGCGCGAGCCGAATGCCGGTTTGTATAATACCGGCTCGGACGCTCCGGTGCCGGGAGAGCATTTGGATATCGGGCGGCCGTATAGAACTGGTCGAGGTCGATGACTCGCCGCTCGACCGACTTGAGCCGCTGTCAGGTGTGCGGTGTAAAGCGACGAGGGACGGTCTACCAGGGTCGTCCTGTCCCGCTCCGCCTCGTCGTCACGCTATTTTATGGACCCCCGACGACGATATCGTCGTCGGTCCGGAGCTGACCGTCGGGTCCGGCCGCCCGGAGCTCAAAGCGGCCCCCTTCGACGAAGCACTGGATGGGCATCCCGTGCGTCTCCGTGACGGCCTGCGGGAGGTACCGGGGGACGAGGACCTGCATGAGGGCCTCGATATTCCCGGGCGGCGGCTGGCCCGTATCGGCCATGTACTGCAGGACGGCGTCCCGGATCCTTTGGAGGTCGGCCTGTACGGCCAAACGGTCGGCCGCCCGAAGGGTCCGAATCGCCTGGACCTGGGATTCCTTGTACTCTTCCTGGGCTTTCCGGCAGGCCGGAGCGACGAGGCCCGTCCCGATCAGGACGATGCCGATCCAACGAACCCACGTTCGGACCATCCGGTTTCTCCGTATCCGAACCTAATCTGCGGCTCTGACGTTATTAGTTTACCCGAACCGTGCAGATGGGCAATCGGCCGACCTGCCTATCTGCCCAAAGTCATCGTCGCTCTCAAGGGGGTTGGCCCATGGATCGAAGGCACTTCCCGACCCTGGCCTCATTCATCGGGGTCATCGCTTTTCTCCTCTCAGGTATGGGGGGCGTCCCCCGAGCCCCGGCCCAGTCGGTCGTCTCGACGAGCCCGACGATCGCCCTCCACGAGAAGACGCCCAACGTCGTCGCCCTGACGCACGCCCGCATCACGGCCGCTCCGGGCCGTACCTGGGACGACGCCACGCTCGTCGTGCGGGACGGTCGGGTCGAGGCCGTCGGCCCGCAAGCGACGGTCCCGCCGGACGCCGTCGTCTACGACCTGAAGGGCCGGACCGTCACGCCGGGATGGATCGACGCCTACGCTCCGTCCGTCTTGCAGAAGGACGCCTTCAAAGACTGGAAGCCGACCCACTGGAACACCCGGGTCTTGCCCGAGCGGTCCGTCGCCGAGCGGCCCTTGTGGGACGCCGAGCAAATCAAGAAGTACCGCTCGGTCGGCTTTACGGCGGCCCTGGTCGCCCCCTCGGACGGCGTCTTCCGGGGTCAGAGCGCCCTTGTCCTCTTGCGCGACGGCGACGCCCATGACAGCGTCCTCGTCCGAGACGTCGCCCAGCACCTGGCTTTTGAGTACCTGACCCGCTTTCCCCAGCGGCCCGAGGAGTTCCAGCAGATTCGCTATCCCACGTCCCTGATGGGGGCCATCGCCCTGATCCGCCAGACCCTGTACGACGCTCAGTGGTACGCCCAGGCCCAGGCCGTCGCCCAGCGGAATCCCCAGGCGCCCCGTCCGCAAAGTGCGCCGGCCCTGGCGGTCCTCGAGGCCGTCCTTCAGAAGCGCCAGCCCGTCGTCTTCGAGGTCTCCGACGAGTGGAACTTCCTGCGGGCGGCCCGCATCGTCCAGGAGTTTGGCCTCCGGGCCATCATCAAGGGGAGCGGCGCCGAATACCGGCGGGTCGACCTCGTCCGGGCAACGGGCCTGCCCGTCATCGTCCCCGTCGCCTTTCCGGAGCCCCCGGCCGTCGAGGACCCGGCCGTGGCGCTGAACGTCCCCCTGCGGGACCTCATGCACTGGGACCTGGCGCCGGACAATCCGAAGCGCCTGGCCGACGCCGGCGTGACCCTGGCCCTGACGGCCCACGGCCTCCGTCGGGTCGAGGACTTCCGGAACTTTTTGCATCGGGCCATCCGGCGGGGCCTCCCGAGAGACCGGGCCCTGGCGGCCCTGACGACCGTCCCGGCCCAGATCCTCGGCGTCGCCGACCGTCTCGGGACTTTAGAACCCGGCAAGATCGCCAACTTCATCGTCAGCGACGGCGACCCCCTCGACCCCAAGACGACGATTCAAGAGGTCTGGGTCGAAGGCCGCCGCTACGACGTCAAGCCCGCGCCCGAGCAGGACCCCCGCGGCGAGTGGCGTCTGGAAGTCCCCAAGGGCCGTGAGACGCTCACGCGTACGCTCGTCGTCCGAGGCTCATTGGACCAGCTCCAGGCCGAAATCCGACACGACACGCAGAGGACCCCGGCCCGACGGGCGGCCTACGCCCTGGACCGCCTGACCCTCGTCGTACCCGGCGAGGCCCTCGGCGATAAGGGCCTCGTCCAGATGACGGGCATCGTCCTGGGCGACCGCATGGACGGGACGGGCTTCTGGTCCGACGGGACGGCCTTCGCCTGGCAGGCGACCCGTACGGCTCCGTATAAGCCGGAATCGGAGGCGACCGGCCCGGCCGAGGCACCGGCCCAGGGTACCGCCTCTCCGAAGCAACCCGAAGAAGCCGTCGAGGACCAGCCGGCGACGGCGACCGTCGTCTATCCCTTCGAGGCCTACGGCCGGCCCGAGCCGGTCCCGCCCCAGCCGACTTACGTGTTGGTCAAAAACGCCACCATCTGGACTGTCGGGCCCCAGGGGACGCTTCGGAACGCCGACCTGCTCGTCGAGCGGGGCAAGATCAAGGCCGTCGGCCCGAATCTCACGGCTCCGCCGGGGGCCGTCGTCATCGACGGGACGGGCAAGCACGTCACACCGGGCCTCATCGACGCCCACTCCCATACGGCCATCGCCGGCGGCGTCAATGAATTCGGGAAGACTATCACGTCCGAGGTCCGCATCCGGGACGTCATCGACCCGGACGACATCAACATCTATCGGGAACTGGCCGGGGGTTTAACGACGGCCCACCTCCTGCACGGTTCGGCGAATCCCATCGGCGGCCAGAGCCAGGTCATCAAGCTCCGCTGGGGCGGCGACCCCGAAACCCTCGTCTTTCAGGAGGCCCCGCCGACGATCAAGTTTGCCCTCGGCGAGAACGTCAAGCAGAGCAACCTGCCGACGCCGTCGACCCGCTATCCCCAGAGCCGGATGGGCGTCGAACAGATCATCCGGGACCGCTTCAAGGCGGCCCTCGACTACAAACGGGCCTGGGCGGCTTACCAGAAGGCGAAGGACAAGTCCCGGCTCGTCCCGCCCCGACGGGACCTCGAACTGGACGCCCTCGTCGAAATCCTCGACGGCCGGCGCTTCGTCCACGCCCACTCCTACCGGCAGGACGAAATCCTGATGCTGGTCCGATTGGCCGAGGACCTGGGCTTCCGGGTCCAGTGCTTCCAGCACGTCCTGGAGGGCTACAAGGTCGCCGAGGCCCTGGCCCGGCATGGGGCCGGTGCCTCGTCGTTCAGCGACTGGTGGGCTTACAAGATCGAAGTCTACGACGCCATCCCCTTCAACGGGGCGCTCATGTGGAGCCAGGGCGTCGTCGTGTCGTTCAACAGCGACAGCGACGAGCTGGCCCGACGGCTCAACTGGGAGGCCGCCAAGGCCGTCAAGTACGGCGGCGTCCCTGAGGAAGAGGCCATCAAGTTCGTGACGCTGAACCCGGCCAGGCAACTCCGGATCGACCGCTGGGTCGGTTCGCTGGAGCCCGGCAAAGACGCCGACTTCGTCGTCTGGAGCGGCCATCCCTTCGCCCCGGATTCTCACGTCGAGCAGACGTGGATCGACGGCCGCAAGTACTTCGACCGGGCCGAGGACCTGAAGGCCCGGGAGGCCGTCCGCCGGCTTCGGGCCCAGCTCATCGAGAAGGCCCTGAAGGCCCGTCGGGAGCGGCCGGACTTCGGACGGCCCGCCGGCCCCCGGCCGGTCCTGGAAATCCGGCGTTCCGAAAGCTGTCATGAAACGGAGGTCGAACCATGAGGGCCGACGAGATACGGGATGCGGCATCCCAACCCCGCTCGCCGGAGCGGAGCCCCCGGAAGAGTAGGGGATACAAGATGCGGGACGCGGCATGCAAGCAATTCGCTGGTGGGCGTCGGGCGCTGAGTGTTAGGTCCCCCCATAGACCCGACACCGAACACCTAAGACTTCTAAGACTTCCCTTCCCCATTCGCCTTCTTCTGGCTTCTTGCCTCCTGATTTCTTGCCTTTCCCCTTCGCCGACCCGGTCTCAAGTGCCGCCGCCGGCGCCGCCCCAAAACCGGCCCGTCGCCCTCGTCGGGGGCACGATCCATCCGATGACGGGGCCCGTCATCGAGCGGGGCGTCCTCGTCTTCGATAAGGGGAAGATCACGGCCGTCGGACCGGATGTGCCGGTCCCGCCGGATGCCGAGGTCATCGACATTCGCGGCCAACACGTCTATCCGGGCCTCATCGACGCCAACAGCATCATCGGCCTGACGGAGATCGACTCCATCCGGGCGACCCGGGACTTCGCCGAGGTCGGGGACGTGAACCCCAACGTCCGGGCCGAGGTCGCCGTCAATCCCGACAGCGAGATCATCGCCGTCACGCGGGCCAACGGGGTGCTCGTGGCCCTGGCCGTCCCCCGAGGCGGGGTCATCGCCGGTCAGTCGGCGGCCATCGTCCTGGACGGCTGGACGTGGGAGAGCATGACGCTGAAGGCGCCCGTCGGCCTGCACGTTTACTGGCCCCGGATGACGCCGGTCCGGGCCTTCTTTGTGTTCGTCAGCGAAGAAGAACAGCGGCGTCGGGCCGAGGAAGCTCTTCGGAAGCTGAAAGAGGCCTTCCGGGAGGCCCGGGCTTACTGGACCGCCAAGAAGGCCGAGGGTGGGCATCCGGGCACGCCGTACCACGACGTCGACGTCCGTTGGGAAGCGATGGTCCCCGTCTTGGAGGGGAAGCTCCCCGTGTTCGTCCACGCCGATACGCTGGACCAAATTCAGGCGGCCGTCGCCTGGGCCGAGGCCGAAAAGGTCCGCATCGTCCTCGTCGGCGGGGCCGACGCCCCGATGGCGGCCGACTTACTGCGGCAGAAGGACGTCCCCGTCATCACGGGGCCTATCCTGGAGCTTCCGACCCGGGAGTGGGAGCCCTACGATGCGGCCTTCACGCTCCCGGCCCGCTTGGCCCAGGCGGGCATCCGGTACTGCATCGGGGGCGACGGCGGGGCCTGGAATGAACGGAACCTGCCTTATCATGCGGCGATGGCGACGGCCTACGGCCTGCCCCGGGACGAGGCCCTGAAGGCCATCACGATATCCTGCGCCCGCATCCTGGGTATCGACGACCGGGTCGGGTCCCTCGAGGTCGGCAAGGACGCCACGCTGTTGGTGGCGACGGGCGACCCCCTCGACATCCGGACCCAGGTCACGCGCGCCTTCATCCAGGGCCGGCCCGTGAACCTCTACAACCGGCACCAGCGGCTGTACGAGAAGTACCGGGAAAAGTACCGCCAGGCCGGAGCCCGCTGACGCTACGGTCCCGAGCACCGGGTCCCAGGTGTCAGGTCAGGGAGTCGGGGGCTGACCAGGTCCCCAAGGGGCAAGGCACTCCCGGTCGGTGGCCTCACCCCTCGGGGGAGAGGTCGGGCGAAGGGAACTTTACAAAACTGATAAGTTGTAAGTTAAAGCCAGGCCTCCCGGACCATCGTCCCCGTCCCACTGCGGCGGAGCGGGGGTTCTATCCCAACGGTTCTGGTGTCAGAAGGTCATCAGGGCACGCCCATGAAGGCCTCCTGCTGAAGACTTTGGGATTCTCGTCCCGAACCCCCGCCACCGAATCCCGAAGACCGAAATAGTTCCGGTTTTGGAACCGCGGGCCGCCGGTATGAAATGGCCCCCTCTGACTGACTCCCGAATTCCCGAGCTCCCGAAATCCTGAACCCGAGGCCCCCTTATCTTGATTCATCATACTGTTTTAGTATATATATGTCGACAGACGATCGGAGGGACACGCCGAGGAGGCAGGCCATGCGGATACACCGCTTTGTGATACTCTTGAGTCTCGCTCTCGGTCCGGCGGGGGGGGGAGACACCTGGGCCCAGACAAGGTCCTGCATCGTCGACGAAATGCAGATTCGCCTGTTGAGTCCCTCTAACGGGGCGGCCGGCGTGACGACGACCCCGACGCTGGATTGGGAAGACGTCCCATGGGCAATGTTTTATGACGTCCAGGTGTGCACGGATAGTTTTTGTCTCAATGTCATCCGTTCGGTGACGGGCCTGACGGCCAGTCAGTGGACGGTGTCCCCGCCCCTGGAACCAGGGCAGACTTATTACTGGCAGGTTAGGGCCTCCGACCCATGGTGTGAGACGTGGTCGGAGGTCTGGAGCTTCACGACGCTGGCCTATATCCTGACGGTCAACAGGGTACCGGTGACTGGCGGGACGGTCACCAGCAGTCCGGCGGGAATCGACTGTGGGACGACCTGTAGCGCTTCCTTTGGGCCCGGGACGACGGTGACCCTGACGGCGACACCGGCTGGCGGCTGGCAATTGGCCGGTTGGGCTGGTTGCGATTCGACCAACAGTACCCAGTGCATGGTCACGATGAATGCCGATCGGGCTGTCCAGGTGAACTTTAGTTGCATCCCTGTAGGGACTCCTTCCCTGCTGAGCCCGGCCAATGGATTGGCGGGGGTTTCGACGACGCCCCTTTTGGACTGGAGCGACATAGCCGAGGCGGCTTTTTATGAAGTCCAGGTGTGCGCCGACAGTGCTTGCGGGACGGTCGTCCGCTCCCAGACGGGCCTGACGGCGAGCCAGTGGGCGGTCTCACCGGCCCTGGCCTTCGGGACAACTTATTACTGGCGGGTTCGGGCCGCCAGCGCCTGTACGACCGGAGTCTGGACAGCCCCCTGGATCTTCACGACTCAGCCGCCCCCAAGCCATACCCTGACGGTGATCAAGAATGAGGCAATCGGCGGGACGGTCACCAGCAGTCCGGCGGGAATCGACTGTGGGACGACCTGTAGCGCTTCCTTTGTGGACGGGACGACGGTGACCCTGACGGCGACACCGGCTGGCGGCTGGCAGTTCGGGTCCTGGACAGGGTGTGACACGACAAACGGCAATCAGTGTGCCGTCACGATGACCTCCAGCGGCGACCGAACCATCACGGCGAACTTCACGACCTGTCCCGGAAAGCCTTGGTCGTGGGGCGCCTATGATTGGCTGAGCTGTCCGGCCCTGACCCTGACGGACATCTCTAACGTCGTGATGAGCATGGCCGCTCGGGGCTTCCGGGGCTTCCGCACCTTCATAAATGCCTACTTTGGACCATACTCCCTCGTGTAATACGGGCTCGTCCCGAGACGGCGTAGGCCGCCAGCCCTATGCCTTTGATACCAGTACTCAGAAGTTTAACCTCCTCCATTGGGATGAGGCTTCGGCCGGCCCGAATGACCTGAGCTATTGGGAGCGGGTCCGCGCCGCTATCGAGAAGATGGTCCAAGCCGGATTCAGGAAAATCCTCATCACGCTGGGCCACGTGTACTCACCGAGTCCCTGGTTGAACAACAGCAACACCTACGGGGACTTTGGGGACCAGGTCCCCAGTTGTCAGGGGAACACGACCCCGATTCAAATCGGCGGTGCCTGGATTGCTAACTGGGGGTCTCTGAGCCAGTGTCAGAGGGATTGGATCAAGGCCGAATACCAGCGGCTGGCCCAGAAGTTCATGGCCGCCGCCGAGCAAGCAGTGCCCGGAGGTTCTCAGCTCTTGGTTTTCGAGGTCTTCAACGAGGCACGTCCGACGACATGGCCGGCTCATCAGGAGCTTGTTCAGGCGCTGGTCCAAGCGGGTGTGCCGGCGGCCCGGATTCAGGTCAACATCGACGCGCCTTTGAACGGGCCTTGTGGGTGTCCCAACTTCGACGATGCGAACTTCATGGTGGCCTGGAACAACCTGATCGGCTCGGTCGGAAGCTGGGCCGTCCATGCGCTGTGGTCCGAGTGTCTGACGGATTGCTACAGTCCGTCGGCCTTCTTCTGGACCACGATGTTCACCTCGGGCAAGCTGGAGATTTCGACCGACGGTCAGTTCTGCATCACCGGGCCGACGGTGCCCTGTTGTCGCTGCTGTCACATCCGGGCAGGGGAACTGCTGGATGCGGCCGTCCAGCGGGCGCTGACGGCGGGTCGGACGCTCCAGACCCTGCCCTTTGCGTTCGAGCACGACACGGGGATCGTCCGGACGGATTTCCCCGCCGCCGACGGTATCGCTTGGCAAACCTGGGAGTTGAGCGAGGTCCAGTGCCTGTTCCAGCGTCACTGCCAGGGCATCAGCTGTGCGGGTCCCATGGCGGCTGACGTGAAGGGGCGGGTCAGGGATTCATGGGCCGACGGGCCGCTGACGGTCCCGGCCGGGGGTTCGGTCCCGGTCTTTTGGAACACGACGTTTCGGAACTCGCAGAATCCATACACGTGTTCGGTCGCCGGGGTCGGGGACGGGACGTTCGGCTGTAGCTCGGTGACGGCCGCCTGCGGGACGACGACGGTGGGGCTGACCTGCACGGGCCCGGCGGGGAGTGTCCAAGACACCCTGGAGGTCCGGACCTGCGGCAACGGCGTCTGCGACACGGCCTGCGAAAACGCCACCAACTGCCCCGCCGATTGCCCTCCGGAGTGCGATAACGATGGTGTGTGTGAATCCCCTCCTGAGACCACCGAGAATTGTCGGGATTGCTTCGTGGTGAAGGATTATTGCAATGGCAACGACGCCTCCTGTCAGGTGCCTGCGGGAACGAACTTTACCATCAGTTGGGAGTTGAGGATCGCCAGTTCGGCATCATGTAACATCCTGAAAGACGGCACGACCTGGGAACCCAATCCTACACGTCCGACAGGCTCTCGTACGGACCAGATTCCTTCGCAGAACGAATGCGAGACCGATACCGACTGCAACGACCCTTGTCTGTTCTGCAAGACGACGGGCATCTTCGTGCCTGAAGAATCCCACACCTACGAGGCCTTGTGTACATGGGAAGGCCTCAACTTTTCCGATCTTGTTCCTGTTACCGTGAATGTTCCGGGCTATTACATGAAGCTATGTGCGCTGAAACCTGCGTGTTATCCTTGAAGCGACCCTATCCGGAGGGTGGTCATGAGGGGGAGCAAGCTGTTGGGCATGCTTGTCCTCATCCTGGGGGCCTTGGGGTGCCGTCAGGATTCGGCAGAACGGCTTGTGATTCTGCCCAAGGACCACCCCCTGGAGTTTGCGCTGACGTATTTCCCGGAGTATCCGCGGAATCTGGTGGGGTCGGGGACGGTCTTTACGGTGGAAGGGGGGATCCGGCAATACTTAAGCCCGTGGCCGCCGCGGCTGTTGGACCGCATCGAGTGTCTGGTCGATGGGCAGGTGGTGCGGACGCTTCAACCGACGGACCTGTGGCAAAAATTTCCCTTCAATACCCCCTACATCCAGCCCTTTCCGGACCGTTGGACGTATTACTTCCAGTGCGACGTGGACCGGTTTGGGGTGCCGGGGCGGGGCAAGAAGGTGGTCGTCCGGGTGTGGCAGAAGGGGAGCGCCGTGCCCATGGAAGGGGAAGTCGAATACCATTATGACGACGCGGACCTCTCCCAAAAGGCCCTGGAGTTCATCCGGGGGCCGATGACGGGGGATGTGCCGGGTAATCCGGACCGAAGGACCCGACGGCTTTCGGACACGACCGTCTATGTCAAGAACGAGATTCCCGGGATGCAACTGCCTATCGAGAGGGCGTTGAACCAGTACATGAGCAAATGGACGGGACTTCGGTTCATCTTCACCGACCGGGAGGACGTCCGGCCTTTACTGATATATCGCAACGGTCCCGGATTTGGGGCCCGGGGTGTAGAATGGAATCCCAATAATATTTATGAAACATGGAAATGGATCCTTGAACTTGGCTCCCGCACGACTCACAACCCGGATGACCTATATGGGGAAATGGTAGTCATCTGTCACGAGACGGGCCATGCCATCGGGTTGCCCCATACGGGTTGTGACGGCGTATTTATGGACGCCGGTTCAGCTTCCGGATCTGACTGCGGGAGACTCCGGCTTCATCCCTACCAGCAGATGGCCGTCAAGATGGTCTACTCCAAGCCCCCCGGCTACTCTTGGCGGTAACCGGCTCGGCGTCCGGCGTGGGGGCCGGGACGTGTGGCTGGGCCGGGATCCTGGCCGCCTGCGGGACGACGACGGTGGGGCTGACCTGCACGGGCCCGGCGGGGAGTGTCCAGGACACCCTGGAGGTCCGGACCTGCGGCAACGGCGTCTGCGACACGGCCTGCGAAAACGCCACCGACTGCCCCCAGGACTGCCCGTCCCCGCCGACCCCTGAAGCGTTCCTGTGGGTCAACGGGTCGGCCGAGTCGGTGGTCAACGTGTCCGGCGAGGCTTATACGGTCGAGTGGAACAGCAAAAATGCGACCAGTTGCACCCTGACCCGGAACGGCCCAGCGATTTCCAGCGCCCTGAGCGGGACCCTGAGCTGGGGGATCGCCAACATGTGTGACTCGGCCGCCGACTGTGACCCGGGCGAGAGGTGCATCACCCAACCGAACGTTTATTACGACGAGACGTGGGTCCTGACGTGTAGTAACGCCAGCGGGCAGAGATCGGATACAGTTACTGCCCGAGTCCACTACCGGTTCTGTTACCCCTGATGGGGCGAGGAGGCCGACCATGGGCCGGTTGAGGACTTGGCTGATGCTGGTGACCCTTGTCGGGGTCGCGGCTTGTGAGCGGGAGGAGGGACCCACGGGGCCCCCTCCTAAACCGCCCCCGGTGCCGGGACTCATCACTTCTGAACTCGTGGTCCCCAGTCCCGGCTTGATCCTCCTTCGGTTACAGCCGTATCCCGTGCCCCTGCCGCTGTCCGTCCTTCATATAGAGTTGAGGTCGAATGCGCCGATCCTCCGGGTCTGGGACCGATTCAACCCCTATGAGATATTGGTCGCTGTGGACTTGAGGACCCTGGCCGACGTGACCCTCCAGTTCTGTGATATCCAGACCGGGCTGTGCTCTCTGCCGGCGGTCGTGCGGGTCATCCCGGGTGAGGAACCCGTCCCGAAGCTCACTCCCCGTCCCCTCCCCAACGCGTTTCCCGAGGGCATTCCGGGTATAGACTACGAATTCGTCAGGGAATACCTTCGGGTGTTAGGGTTACCTCAAAAGTGTGAGGTGAAACTGTCATTTGTTTCGAGTTGTCAGGAGGCGGCTGGAGGGATGCCGGTACCGCCCTGCGGAGGGGCCATGTGGGTGTATAATCCTCCATGCCTGCTGAGCCGGTGGAACGAAACCTGGATGGCCCTCCACGAGTTCTTTCACAGCGTGGGGCTCCACCACTACTGCGCTGCCCCCACCTTGATGTGGGGAGGGGAATGCGGATCTGGTTGGGCGAAAGACACCACGTTCTTCCTTACACCCTCTCAACTCCGCTGGTTGCGTGAAACCTGACATGTAGCAACGTGAGCAGGCAGGCCCTGGATACGGTCACGGCCCGGGTCCACTACCGATTCTGTCACCCCTAAATGGAGAGAGGAGGGAAAGGTTATGAGGTGGAAGCGAGCGGTATTGTGGCTGGGGCTTGTCGGGGGCATCAGCGGGGACCTGGCCTGTCGGGGCGAGGGGGGCCCGACCCTCCCGCCGGCCAAGGCCCCGGAGGTCTACATCTACTATCCCCATCCCCAGGCCGAGATGAGCCAGTTGGCCTCGACCGATACGGTCGTCCATCTGGAGTCTCGGGTCGGGCGGACAGGGCGGATTCGGACCGACTGCCACCGGCTGGTGGTGGAGGCAGACGGGCTGGTCTATAACGGTCCGTGTGAGGACCAGGGGATCTACTTTCGCGATGAGCGGGAACGCTACTCGCCCCTGGGGGAGCAAGGGGGGACGAATGGGATAGGCGTCAGCCACCGGATGTACATCCGTTTTCGGCGGGAGGGGCGATTCCGGGTCCGGGTCGTGGCCTTTCATCGGAGCGCTCGGACGGAGGTGTTTTCGCCGGAGGTGGAAGTGAACGACCGGAAGCTGGAGGAGGCGGCGGGGTCTTTTGTCCGGGACTACTGGACGCGGCCGATGCCGCCGGAGGAGGTCCACGTCGTGGACGACAACTCGGGGCAGTTGGACAAGATTCTGGCGGCGGTCGATTACCTGGGGAAGTTGGGGTTTCCGATCCGTTTTTTGGACAACCGGCGGGTCCGGCCTTACATCATCTATCATCCGCCGACGGAGGAGATGGCGAATCGCGGCGGGTGCTTCGACCCCTTGGCGCATGAATGTGAAGTGTGGCTGGGAAGGCCGTCGATCAATGGAGATTGGCAACTATTCCGTATCGCCATCCATGAGACCTTGCACGTGCTGGGAATCTACGTTCACACCCATGACAGGAGCGTGATGGATGTCAGCATTCCTACAGTTTTCAGCACACTATGGATTCACCCTTACATACAGAAGGCGGCACGCCTGAAGCGGCGGGGCTTCTAAAGCCGGGGCCGGCCGTCTCGGGAAGACCTGTCTGGCCGGGTGCGTATCCCGATTCCTGCCGAATGGCCCAGGTCAGTGCGATGCCATACGGTGGTCAAGAACCCGGGTGCGGGCGGGACGGTCACGAGCAGTCCGGCGGGGATCGACTGCGGTCCGATGTCCGGGGCCCATAGCGGGCGATGTGAAGGGGCGACTCGGGAGTCCGTTTTCCGATGGACCCCTGACGGTCCCCGCCGGGAGCTCGGTGCAGATCTTTTGGGACACGACGTTTCGGAACTCGCAGAATCCATACACGTGTTCGGTCGCCGGGGTCGGGGACGGGACGTTCGGCTGTAGCTCGGTGACGGCCGCCTGCGGGACGACGACGGTGGGGCTGACCTGCACGGGCCCGGCGGGGAGTGTCCAAGACACCCTGGAGGTCCGGACCTGCGGCAACGGCGTCTGCGACACGGCCTGCGAAAACGCCACCAACTGCCCCCAGGACTGCCTGGTGTGCAATTACAATAACTCCTGCGAGGAAGGTCAAGGAGAGTCTGAGTCCAATTGCATTGACTGCGCCCGAGTGGATGTGATGGCCAACGGCGGTCAGCCGGGACCCGTCACGGTGCGTCCAGAGGACAACTACACCGTCGAGTGGAGGATTGATGCCCCTGCCGGTGCGTCGTGCGTCGTGCGTAAGGACGGGGCCGACTGGGTCACGAACCCGGCCCGGCCGCAGGGGTCCGCGACGGATACCGCTGAGTGCACGTATGTCGATATCACCCACACCTACCGGCTGGAATGTAGCGAGGGCGGGGTTTCCAAGGCGGACGATGTGCAGGTGAATGTGGATGCGGTTTGTCAAAGCAATCGTCAGTGCAAGGCGGGGTGGGTCTGTATATGCGGCAGATGTGAGCCCCTATGAAAGGAGGCTGGCGATGAAGAAGGGCCGATTCGTCGGATGGCTATGGGGCTTCGGGGTGGTCTTGGCGGCGGGCGCCTGCCGTCGGGAGAACCTGACGATGCCGATGATTCCGGCGCGACCGCCCAGGTTTGAGATTCGTTACCCCCTCAACTATCCTGCGAATCTGGTCGGGGACGGGACGATCTTGAGCATCGAGGGTGCCTTGGAGGGGGCCGTCCCGGTCCAGCGGCCGGAAGACGTCGTGGACCGATTCGAGCTGATCATTGACGGTCGGCGGGTCGGGATCTTTGCTCCGAGCCAAGTCGTAGATGAGGCATTCTGCACAGAGCTGGGGCTGGTGGGATGCAAGGGATGGCCTCTTCTCATAGACGTGCGGGAGTTTGGGGCGCCAGGTCGGGGCAAACGGTTGGTCCTGCGGGCCTGGAAGGGGAGCCTGATGACAGAGGTGGCCCTCGAATTTCACTATGACAATGCCGACCTCCAGCAAAAGGCCTTGGAGTTCATCCGGACGCGGATGGTGGGGACAAATCCAGAGAAATGGAACCCGGAATATCGGACCCATCGGATGTCAGACGTGACGATTTACTACAAGAATGAGATCCCATACTATCGGGACCTGATCCGGCGGACGCTGGAAGACTTCGTCAGCAAGTGGACGGGGCTTCGATTCATCGAGACGGACCGGGAGGACGTACGACCATTGATCATTTACCCGCACAACGGCATTTGTTGCGGGGCGACGCCCAAAGGAGAAAATCCTGCCAATCCCTATGAAATTACGCTGGCCCTGTTAAGTGTGGACAAAGGTAGATTGCCACCGAAACTTCAATTAGATGACCTGGCGATCATTGCTCATGAGACGGGGCACGCCATCGGGTTGCCCCACACGGAATGCGTCAACGGGGACCATGACTTCATGGCGGACCGTTGTCCGTACTCAAAGGCTTCCGGATTGCATCTTCATCCCTACCAGCAGATGGCCGTCAAGATGGTCTACTCCAAGCCCCCCGGCTACTCTTGGCGGTAACCGGCTCGGCGTCCGGCGTGGGGGCCGGGACGTGTGGCTGGGCCGGGATCCTGGCCGCCTGCGGGACGACGACGGTGGGGCTGACCTGCACGGGCCCGGCGGGGAGTGTCCAAGACACCCTGGAGGTCCGGACCTGCGGCAACGGCGTCTGCGACACGGCCTGCGAAAACGCCACCGACTGCCCCCAGGACTGCTCCCCTCCGCCCCCGCCGCCCTCAGGGCGTATACTTACGGTGCATGTTCACCACACCCAGGGGTCGGGATGCGCCGGTGGGGGTGTCGTCTTCAGTTCCCCGGCGGGCATCAACTGCACCTGTACGGGGAATTGCAACACGACCTGCTTTAATCCTTTCCCCGAAGGGACTCAGGTCACTCTCACGGCGGAGGTCATCGGGGATGCGACCTTCACGGGATGGACGGGATGCGACACGGTCAGCGGGGATATTTGTATCGTGACGATGAACGCTGATCGGAGCGTCAGCGCCGGCTTTGCCTCCGTTGGAGCCTGTCCCCCATAGTCCCCGGGAGGCGACCTATGGGCCGGCATGTGGCGTGGGTCGTTCTGGGCATCTGGGTCGGGAGTCTGGCCTGTCGGGGGTCCGTGACCCTGCCGGAAAGGCCCCGCTTTAAGGTCGTCTGGCCTCAGCCTGAACGGTATCCCGACAGCGTGCTGGTGGCCAGCGGGACAGTACTGACGGTCGCCGGGTATGTGTATTTCCCCTTTTACACGAAATGGACGACGGCTCGGGTCTTTGTCCAGGGGCGTCTCGTAGGGGAGGCGAGGCCCGAAGCCCCGGGCCTGGTCCCCCGCTGGGACTTTGACCAAGAGCGGATTACCTTTCGGGTCCTGGTAACCGACTTCGGAGCTATCGGGGTCCAAGACCTGGTCGTGCAAGTTTGTGGGGAGGCGTGTGGAGAGGTTCATATTCCCATCCGGAACGACCCGGCCCTGCTGGAGCAGAAGGCCCGGGCCTATGCCCGGCGCTACTGGTCGATCGTCGCCGACGGCCGGGACTACGGTACGATCCGGCTGGTCGGCAATGTCATCTCAGTCGTGAATACTTACCCCGACCCTCGAATCGACGAGGTGCTTCCGGAGGTTTTACGCTGGTGGGAGCTTTGGTGTGGGGGTAGCCTTCGGTTTGTCCCGGGCGGCATGGACGTCCCACGGATAGACATCGTGCCAGGGCGCTCGACCGGTGCCCTGCCCATGCCCCCGTGGCCGGGAGCCGTTACTGCAAATATATTCATGGGACATAATGAGAATAAAGACACAGATCTATTCCATGTCCTTCTCCACGAAATGGGACATGCCCTGGGCATCATCGGACCGGGAGGGTGCAATCCTTATACTGAAGAGGACTGTACACATCCGTATGGCTATGGGAGTATCATGAGTAGTGGCCCGATAGAGGTGGGGCTCCAATTCAATCCCCTGGAACAGAGGGCCTGTCGGCTGGTGTACAGTCATCCGCCGGGGACATACTTCTAAGGTCTGGCTCGAGGTCCGTGCCTGGAAAGGGGTGGGGGGTTCATGAGCCGACGGTCAACGTGGGGGATGCCTACACGGTGACCTGGAGCAGTCAGGATGCGGCCGAGTGCACCCTGACCCGGAACGGCCCAGCGATTTCCAGCGCCCTGAGTGGGACCCTGAGCTGGGGGATCGCCAACGTGTATGACTCGGCCGCCGACTGTGACCCGGGGCAGAAGTGCGTGACCCAGTCGAACGCGTACTACGACTATGACACGTGGGGGGCCTCGGCGGCCGGCCGGTCCGTGCTACCCCTATCGGTCCCGGCGCCCCATTCGTGGCCCGCAGTTTCGCAGTCGGCGAGGTCCGGTCCTACCGTTCCAGGCCCAGGACCTTCAGGACCTGTTGCCATTCGGGGTACAGGCCGTCCGTCGGGGGGATTTCCCGAAATCGGACGGACTCCCGGGCCGTCTGGGCGGCGCAGTCCCGCTGGCCCAGCTTCAGGAAGGCCTGGGTCATGTAGTAGTAGGGCCGGTACTCGGTGTGCCACATGCCGTAGGTCCGGGCCTGCGTCTCGGGTCGGGGATTTAACAGCAGGGCCCGTCGGAGGCTCCGGAGGGCCTCCCGATACTGGCCCCGCTCGAAGAGCTCCTTACCTAAGGCGTAATGGAAGTACCACGGGAGGTTGTAGGGGTCCCGGGCCGGGGCGACCTCACAGCCGCCGGTCTCCTCGGGAGGCCCCTGGTCTTTGTAAAAGACGGACGGGGCCGAGCCGTCTTCCCGGGTCTCGGTCGGCCGCTTCAGGGCCTGGTCGATGAACGTGGCGTAAGCCTGGAGTTCCGGCTGGTGTTCGTAGCCGCTGAACCGCTGGGCCAACCGGTAGAAGGCTTCCGCCGCCTCGGTCCGGCCCAGGCGGACATAGGCATAGGCCATATACAGGTACGGGGCGTATCCGGCGGCCGCCTGCTGGGCGTCGCCCGCCCGGGGTGGCGCCTGCAGGAGGCTCTCTTCCAGGTAACCGATGGCCTCCTGCCATCGCTGATCCTGGACGGCCTGGACGGCCCGCTGATAGGCCGGTGGGGGCGTCCATCGCTTCGGGGCCGGTCGCTCGGCCGCCCAGGAGGGGACCCCCAGGCTTACCGACAGGGCCAGCAGGACGCAACGTCCCACTGAACGAAAGCGTAGGAGGCGCATGTTCGACTCCTTCCACAGAAAGGCTCCTGTCCCCGACAGGTGGCCGCCGCCCGGACCCCGAGGGTCCCGTGCTTCCAACCGACCTGCCCGACAGGGTGGTTCAGCAAAAGCTCCCGATATTATCGTATTTCTCCGTGTCCCGTTGCATCGTATAATAAGGGAAGGCTTTCAGCAATCCCGTGTTCGGCTTGGCCTTGGGGGCCTGAGCCGTCGGCCGAGGACCGGTATGGACGTGCAGTGGACTGTCTCCGTCTTGCGGCCCTGGTTTGCCTATCGGGGATGGTACCTCGGGTCGGTCCTGTCCCCGGAGCCGGGGAAGGGTCTCGGCCCCGAGCCCCATATCCTCGGCGTGGGCTACGACGCCCAGGGCCGTCGGACGCTGTTTCCGATCTGGCTCGTCCCGGAGGTCACGCCGCGGGTCCTGGAAGTCGTCGACCACTTTCAACGGCGGTGGCCGGCGTCCGGGCCCCTGTGGCCCGTGCCCGTCGAGCACGTGATCCCCATCGTCGGTGCCCTGCGATGGACGCCGGCTCAGATCGAGGCCGTGACCCATCGGGGGGTCCAGCCCCTGACGCCGGCCGACGCCGACGTGTCGGCTTTGATGGCGGCGCTACGGGGGTAAGGGTCCCAGGCGTCGAGCCCCGTCTGCGGTCCGGGCCGGTAGTCGGCCGCAGAGCCGGTCCCGGCCCTCACGGCCCATCGGCGCAGGCTCCACGCTTAGCCGCCGGCGCCCCGGGAGAAGAGCCGCAGGATCTGATGGACGGCCGAGTAATCGTCCTCGCCGAGGCCGTGGTTCTGAGCCGCCTGATAGAGGGCCGTCATCGTATGGGCGACGGGCGTGTAAGCCCCAAACTGACGGGCCGCCTCCAAGATGTTCCACAGGTCCTTGGTCATCCACTGGAGGGCAAAACTGGGCTGGAAGTTTTCCTCCAGCATGGCCGGGAACTTCGCCTCGAAGACGGGGTTATACAGCTTCGAATTCTTGACGACCTCCCACAGGCGGAGGGGGTCCAGGCCGACCTGCTGGCCGAAGCTCAACCACTCGGCGAGGCCGACGACCATGTGGGCCAGCAGGAGATTGCTGGCGAGCTTGGCCAATGTACCGGTCCCGACGGGGCCCATCGGGACGATCCGGCCGCTGAGGGCCTCTAAGACCGGGCGGACGGCTTCGAGGACCTCTTCATCGCCGCCCGCCATGACGATGAGGCGGCCCGTCGGGACGTCCATGGGGCCGCCTAAGACCGGCGCGTCCAGGAATCGGAGGCCCCGCTGGCGGGCTTCATGGGCCAAAGCCAGGGTCGTCGGGTAGTCGATCGAGCCCATTTGGAGCCAGACCTTGTCCGGCGCCGCATGCTCGGCCATGCCGCCCGGCATGGACCACACGGACCGGGTCGCCGGTCCGTCGGCCAGGATAGTCAGCCAGACGGGATGTCCCTTCAGGAGGGCCGGCAGGTCCGTCGTGACGGGAATCCCCTCGGCCGCCAGGGGCTGAAGCCGCTCGGCCGTGCGGTTCCAGACCTGGACGGGAACGCCCTGGGCGTGGAGTCGGCGGGCCATCGCCTGACCCATCCGACCCCCGCCGATGAGGCCTACGGAAGTCACCGTCATCATGGCGTGACCTCTCTGAAAGCGGGTGGTCGGGTCCCGGGGTCCGGCGCTCCCCATTACTTCGAGCCCTGGCGAGACTTCCACTCGGTGACCAGCTTTTCCAGGGCCGAGACGTCCTGATTCCGGGCCTTCCCCAGCTGAATGGCCCTCTCGGCGACCCGGATCGCCTCGTCGATCCGGCCGGCCCGGGCGAGCCACCGGGCTTTCAGGCCTAAGTTGCTGGCGTTTTCCTGGATGGCGATGGACTTCTCGATCCACTGGGCCACTTCGTCGGTCCCCACGTCATTCTGAAGGCCGTAGTTGGCGCACCGGACCGGCGTCTGCCAGTCGTCGGCCTTCAGGGATGCGATGGCGGACCGGCATTGGGCGAGGACCTTCGCGTGGGTCGTCTGGGGCTCGACCTGTACGGTAAACCCGACGCGAAGCCGTTCCCACTGGAGCACGACCCGGGCGGCATCGGGCGGGGCCTGAAGCGAGGCCGGCGTCATGTCCTCGAAGCTGAAGCGGAGCCACTCGGTATATTCGGCCGGCTGGGGTCGGACCTGAATACGCAGGACCTCCTTGTCCTTGACCTGGTCGTAGGTGAAGGCACCCCAGAGGTTCCATTCCCGGTTAAATATAACGGTCCACTCCTTTTCGCCCGGGATGGTAAACAGCGAGTACTTGCCGGCCGGGAGTCGGTGGCCCTCGACGAGGACGTCGTCGGTGAACTCGATGGTCGTCGCCTCGTTGGCCCCCGTGCGCCAGACCTGACCGTAGGGGACGAGGTCGCCCCAGATGGTCCGGCCCCGCACGCCGGGCCGGCTGTAGGTAATCGTGATCGTCGTCAGGCCGATCGTCTGGGACACCGTGGCCTTGGGACTCAAGCGGGGAAATTCCAGTTGCTGGGCCCAGGCCCCGGAGGCCGTCCCAAGCCATCCGAGGAATCCCCCGAGCAGGCCGCCCCATAAGGCAATCCGAAATCTCCGCATGATCCCCCCTCCGTGGGAGCGAAGTGAGAGGTGATCGTACCCATGTCGAGGCCGTTCGGCAAGGTCTGCAGGCCTCTGTCCTGCGCGGGGTCCACTCCAGGCCCCGTCTCTTTCCACGCCGGGCGGCGTACGCTATACTACGGCCCGTGCGAATTTGGGGCTCCGGGCGTCGGGGCATACGACCGAGGGGACAGGGACGGAGTGAAATCCAAAAGTGACAGAGTGGTAGAGTGATGAAGTGATGGAGGGACAAAGTGAAATCGAAGGAGACGGGGCAAATGGTCCGACGGACGGCGTCCCTCTTTGTAGTAGGGACCCTGCTTCTGGCGGCCCGCCCGGGCATCTCGGCCCAATCCGGCGGGCCTCTCCTGGTCGTCCTCAACAAGTCGGCCCACACGGCCATGCTGATCCGGCCCGACACAAAGGAGGTCCTCGCCACGCTCCCGACGGGCCGGGGTCCCCATGAGGCGGCCGTCTCGCCCGACGGCCGCTGGGCTTACGTCGCCGACTACGGGACCCAAAGCGAGCCGGGCCACACCCTGACGGTCCTCGACCTCGTCGGTCGGAAGGTCCATCGGACGATCGACTTGGCGCCCTTCCGACGGCCCCACGGCCTGGCCGTCCTGCCCGACGGGCGGGTCGCCGTGACCTGTGAGGAGAATCAAGCCCTCGTCGTCGTGGACCCCGAGGCCGGACGGGTCGATTTCTCCGTTGCGACGGACCAGCGGGTCTCCCACATGGTCGTCGTGACGCCGGACGGGGCGCGGGCCTTTGTGGCCAACATCGGGGACGGGTCCGTCACGGTCATCGACCTGAAGGAGCGGGCGAAGCTGGCGACGGTCCCGGTCGCGCCGGGGACCGAGGGCATCGCCCTGTCGCCGGATGGCCGCTTTGTGTATGTGGCCAACCGGGCCGCCGACACGATCGCCGTCCTCGACGCCGGGTCGTCCCGAGTCCTCCGGCAGGCCCCGACGTGCAAGTTCCCGATCCGCATCAAGGCCCTGCCCGACGGCCGGCACCTGCTGGTCTCCTGCGCCCAGGCGAATCAGGTCGCCCTTCACGACGCGGCGACGCTCGAACGGATTCGTACCCTGGACGTCGGGCGCACGCCGATCGGCATCGTCCTCGAGCCGTCGGGTCGGCGGGCCTACGTGGCCTTTTCGGGGGACGACCGGGTCGGCGTCATCGACCTTCAAGAGTGGCGGGTCGTCGACACGATCCCGACGGGCGACGAACCCGACGGGATGGCCCTGAGCCGGCGGCCCTGAGAGGGACCGAAGGAATGAGGAGATGGGCTCATGGCCCATATTGGCGCATGGCTCATAGCTGATGGCCCATGGGACAATGAGCCATGACCCATGAGCTATGAGCCAACATGAGCCGACAGGCCTGTCCACATCCCCATCCGCCGTCCCCAAGACTCACACTTCCTCGACGAGCGTGTCCCGAAGTCGGTGGAAGAAGCCATAGGCGGCCCCAAACATCAGGAGGGCACCGGCCGTGAAGACGGCCCAGGTCGACCAGTCGGGCCACCGACCGTAAAATAGGACGGCATGATAGCTCTCTAAAAGATGCGTCGCCGGGTTGAACCGCAGGAGCGTCGCCAGGGCCGCCGACCGACGGATGGCCGGGAGGTCCATCGAGTAGATGACCGGCGACGAGAAGAACCACAGCGTCAGCAGGTTCCCGACGAGGTCCCGGAGGTCCCGAAAGTAGACCGTCAGGGCCGAAAGGACGAGGCCGAGGGCCGTCGTAAAGATGAGCTGGGCGGCGACGATCAGGGGCAGGCTGATGAGCGATACGTGGAGCCGCAGGTGAAAGGCGACGGCGAACGCTAAGTAGATGAGGAGACTCAGGACAAAGTGGACGCCGTTGGACAGGATGTACACGATGGGGAGGACCTCGGCCGGGAAGACGACCTTCCGGATGAGGGCGCTCCCGTCCAGGATGGCCGTACAGCTCTGGAGGACGCTCGACGACAGCCACATCCAGGGCAGGAGCCCGCTGGCCAGGTAGAGGACGTAGGGCGACATCGAGGGGTCCCGTTGCTCGAGGATGAACGCAAAGACGAGGCCATAGATGGCCAGCATCAGGAGGGGATTCATCAGCGACCACAGAAACCCCAAGACGGACCCCCGATAGCGGGCCTTCAGTTCTCGAACGACCAAGACGTACACGAGCGCTCGAGCGTTCCACAATTGCCGCAACGCCTGTCCCATGACTGGGTCCCGGGTGTTAGGTCTCGGGTGCTGGATGTTGGGAAAGACCACAGACCACGGACTACAGACCCCCAGACCTGTTTCGGAAGCCCGGTTGGCTTCGTCTCGAGACGAGGGATTCCGATGACTCCGGAACAGGTCTATGGTCTGTGGTCTATAGTCTGTGGTCTTTCCCAACACCTAACACCCGACCCCCAATTCCCGGATCGCCTCCCCGATGGTCTCCCAGAGGTCGGTCGCCGTCAAGGGGAGGGTCCCCTTCCGCTGGGCGGCCAGGTCGCCGGCCCGGCCGTGGAGGTACACGCCGAGGACGGCCGCCGCCACGGGGTCCCGGGTCTGCCCGAGGAGGCCCCCGATGAAGCCGCTCAGGACGTCCCCCATCCCGGCCGTCGCCATCCCGGGGTTCCCCGTCGGGTTCACGAAGACCCGTCCGTCCGGGACGGCCGTCAACGTCCGGTAACCCTTCAGGACGAGGATGACGCCATACCGTTGGGCGAATTCCCGACTCAAACGGATACGCGTCCGGCCGACCGTCTCGACGGATTCGCCCGTCAGGCGGGCCATCTCCCCCCAGTGCGGCGTCAGGACCGACATCGGCGGAAGCCGCTCGAGCCAGTCCCGGTGAAGCGCCAAGACGTTCAGGCCGTCGGCGTCGACGACCATCGGCTTCCGCCATACCTCGAGGAGACCGTCCATCAGGGCCTGGGCGCCGGGACTCGTCCCCAGGCCCGGTCCGACGATGAGGACGTCGGCCGTCTCCAGGAGGGGCTGAAGGTCCGCCAGGGCCCGAGCCGACCAGTGGCCCTCGTCGTCCGTCACGCCGAGGGTCATCGTTTCGTCGAGGGAACTCATCAAGCTCGGCCAGAGCGTCCCCGGGACGGCGACCGTCACGAGGCCGGCCCCGATCCGGAGGGCGCTCTTGCCGGCCATGTAAGGCGCTCCCAGTTTGCCGGGACTGCCGCCGACGACGACGATGCGTCCGAACTGGCCCTTGTGAGCGTCCTGGGGCCGCGGTGGAAGCCAGACGGCCAGCTCCGATGGCTCCGGCCAGATGAGGTCACCGGCGGCTTCCAGCACGGACGGCGGAATCCCGATGGGGACGACAAACCACTGCCCGGCCCACTCGCAGGCCGGCGGAAAGACGAGGCACACTTTAGGCGCCCCCATCGTGAAGGTGTAGTCGGCCCGGAAGGTCGGCCCGAGGACCTCCCAGGTGTCGGCGGAAAGCCCGGACGGGACGTCCACGGCCACCCGAAGGACGTGCCGCCACTGGTTGACCTCCTCGACCCAGGCGGCCGGAAACCCCGTCAGGGGCTTCTGGAGGCCCGTCCCGAAGAGGGCATCGACGACGACGTCCCAACCGGTCGGGTGGTCCCGCTTCCACCGAAGCCAGGCGTCCTCGTCGGGGACCTCGTGGACGGGGCCGTAATGGCTCTCGTAATGCTCCAGGTTCCAACGGGCGTCGCCCCGGACCTGGTCCTTCGTCCCCAGGAGGACGACGTCGACCGCGGAGACGCCGGCCAGACGCAGGTGGCGGGCGGCGACGAGGCCGTCGCCCCCGTTATTGCCCCGACCGCAGGCGATGAGATACCGCCGCCTGCGCCAGTCGGGCACGACCCGCTGGATCCCCTCGACGACGCCCCGGCCGGCGTTCTCCATCAGGAGCAGGGACGGGACCCCCAGCTCCTCGATGGCGACCCGGTCGGCTTCCCGCATCTGCGCGCCGGTCAGGATTCGCATGGCATCCCGATAGGGCAAAATCAGGCAGTAGAGCGTATCTCAAAAACTCCATTTCACCGCTGAGACGCCGAGAATGCAGAGAAAAATCGAAGAAACACCCTCGGCCTCTGCGTCCTCGGCGCCTCGGCGGTGAGTTTTGAAACAGGCTTTAAGGCTGTCGCAAGGAAACTGGGCGCTTCTTGGCTTCTGTCCTCTCTCCGACGGTGACCCCGGGAGGTCCAACGGACAGTCTTTACGGGTCCTTCCGCCTTATTGACTTACCGCCGCGTCGGACGACCTCGATGAAGATAGGCCCAAAGGGCTCGGTCTGCTCGACGGCCATTTTCCCCTGGACGGCAAGCTGGAGCAAGGCCAGAAAAGCGACGCCCTGCTCGGCCCGGGAAGGGCACCGACGGAGGTATTCCTGAAAGGTCGTCCGCCGGCGGACCGTCCGCAAGAGGTCGGCCATGTAGTCTTCGATACGGGGGAGGTGGACCCGAAGGACGACCGGCTCTCGATAGCGGCGCCGGCGGACCAACTCGGCCATCGCTTGTCCGAGCCGGACCAGGACTTCCGTCGGGTCGGCCCAGGCGTCCACCCGGGAGGGCGGAGGCCCGTCCCCAGCGCTCGACGCACGGCCGGGCCGGACGGGACGGCTCAGCCGCCGCTGGAGCCGCCACCGGTGCTGAAGCCACCGGGCGGCCTTCCGGAGCGCTTCGTAGTCCAGCAAGCGCCGCACCAGGGGCTGACGGGGATCTTCGTCGGCCGGGTCGGCCTCGGGTCGGTCGGTCGGGTCCGGGGGCAGGAGCGTACGGCTCTTGAGCCAGAGCAGATGCGCCGCCATGGCCAGGAACTCGACGGCGACTTCCAGGCGGCACTCCCGCAGGATGGACAGATAAGCCATGTACTGGTCCGTCAGGAGGGCGATGGGGATGTCATAGATGTTCAGTTTTTGCTGGCGGACGAGATAAAGCAGGAGGGCCAGGGGGCCCTGAAAGACCGGCAAGCGGACGAGCCAGACGTAAGGGGAATGCCCGCGGGCAAGCAGGCTCGCGTCATGCGTCAGCTCGACGGTCACGACCCCTTCGGTCGGCCGGTCCATAGACGCCTCATTCGTAGACTATAGACCCAAGACCAGGGACCATAGACCTTTCGATCTATGTGAGGTTCACATCGGGAGTAACGAGACGCCGGCATCGCTGCTGGCGTTCGGCGTCGTGGACGCCGCCGTCACCAGCGGCACCCGGGCAGGGGGACGCCGGGATGACCCCCACCGTTCCGAAGTATCACGTGCTGGTTGATCACCACCTCGATCGGTAGCCCGTGGTCTGAGGTCTGTGGTCTGTGGTCCATGGTCCATGGTCTATGGTCCTTGGTCTATAGCCAGCCCTTGGGCCTGAAGCCATGCCCGGAGACGGTCGGCGACGTCGGCCCGGGTCCCGATGGTGACCTCCCACACGTCGGGCCGCCACCGGTGCAGAAAGGGCAGGTACGCCGGGAGCGGGTGGACGGGGCCCGTGGCGACCAGCCGCTGGCGTGTGAGGTCCAACGTGGCAAGCCACTGCAGGAAGCCCTTCGAGAAGCTCTCCATCTTGCCGAGTTCGTCGAGGACCCACAACTCCGGCGGCGTCGGATTGCGAGCCGTCAGCCGGCCGACGAATGCGTCTAAGACGTCCGGACGGACGCCGTATCGGCCGACCCGGGCCGGCGCCTCGGTCCACGCCTTGCGAGCCAGGGGGTGGGCTTCCCCCGTGACCCAGTCGATGAGGTCGAAGCCGACCCGCTGGCCCTGGGCGTCCCGGACCTCCCGGGTGATGAAGCCGTCGACCCGGCGGTCAGGACACCAGGCCCGGATCTGCTCGACGAGCGTCGTCTTGCCGCTTCCCGGCAAGCCCACGATTAGCAGGAACGTTCCCATATCAGACCATGGACCATAGACCTTGGACCATGGACCATCGACCATCGACCTTGGACCTTGGGTCGCAGACCGGTTGGAAGAGGCATAGCCCCATGCGCCGTTCGCTCCTCGCTGTTCGCCATTCGCCATTGGTGGATACCGGCATCACTGCCGACTCTATCTATAAGAAGGATGGCACCGCCATCG
>BEHN01000024.1 GCA_002898535.1 bacterium HR11 | reverse complement strand
TTCGTCAGCCAGCTGGCCGCCGACCCCGAGGTCCCCTCTGAAGACGAATCCGCCCTGATCTCGCACCTCGACACCCACGTCCCCCCGGCCTGACCCACGTCATCGGTCCCGGGCCTCGGACGCCAAGCCCCATCGGAAACCACACCCATCGGGTTTGCGTCCCGGCCCCGCTCGCCGGAGAGCGGGGCCGCGAGACAGACGCCGGCCGACGGACTATGCGCTTTCGCTTCTACCGAGCCCTTCGAGCCGGTCTGGAGTCTCCAAGGGGAGCTCCGCCTATGGGGACTGGCCGGCCGGCCCGGGCGACCTTATAATATCTATCCTCACCTCTCCTCGTCGCTCTGACCTCGCGGAGACGTTCCCTCTCTATAGCGGTCGACCCCTGGCCGCGTCCGTCCCCCACTCCCTTGTGGGGGCTATCCCCATGAAACGCGTATTCTACGGCGGCCGCCCGTCATGTCGGCGTCCGGAGAATTCAAGGCCGGCGGTGATGCTGGCGTCAGCGTCTACCACACGGGCACTGCCATGTTGTTCATGACGAACCGGATGGGTGGACCGCCCCGGAGAGGTGCACGTCGGATTTTGCGCCGACGGCCCTCCATGCCTGGGGCCTCGGGACGAACTCCGTCCATACCTACAAACCCAATCGTAGGCCGTATTACCGCATCGTGAACCCTACTACGAATAGAACGAAGCGTTGAATGAATAGGAGCCATCCGGTAAAATTTGATTTCCGAATCCGGGAGTCGAGACGGACATGCCGTTAGAGCTTCACATCGTCTCGGTCGGTAACAGCCTGATCGGACATTATGCCGGCCGCCTGGAGGCTCCGGCCCGACCCGGCATGCGGGACGAGGGCTTCTGGGCACGTCTCCTGGAGAACCCGGCCGAATTGGACAAGGTCTACGCCTTCTTGGAGGCCGACCCGGCGGCCCGTTCGGCCGAAGTCCGGAGCCTGGAATTCTACTTGCGTGCCCACGGCCGCCGACCGTCCGACGTCGCCCTGTACCTGATCGGGACGCGGACGGCGTCCAACGAAATCGTACGGACCACGCTGACCCGTTACTTCAAGACGCTGGGCCACGAGATCTACATGCCGTCCGGCGTGCCCGGCTACTTTGGGTCCCCGGAGGTCCCGGCCGGCGAGCGGCCCGTCGATGCCTTCCGGCGGGGGATGGTCGAGCTTCTGCATCACCTGATCGACGTCGCCCACCAGGCCCAACGGACGTACCGGGCCGTCGTCTTCAACGCCACGGGCGGATTCAAGGCCCACGTCATCGTCGTCGCCCTGGCGGCGTTCATCACGGGGAGTCCGGTCTACTACGTTCACGAGGAATTCGACGACCTCATCGAGTTCCCGGCCCTGTTCTACCTGCCGACGGCGCAGGAGCTGGCCTTTCTGAAAGACCATCGGACGGGACCCTTCTCCGTGACGGACTGCCCGGACGACTGCCTCCGGCGGTGGCTGGACTTCGGCCTCGTCGAGTGGGTCCCGGGCGATGCGACGGGCACCCTCCTCCGCCTGACCCCCCGGGCCCGCGCCCTCCTGAAACGGATGGGGGATAATACACCATCGGAGGCATTACTGTGAGCGATACTGAGCGAAAATCCGTTGTATTAGCCGCTTTTTTACACGATGTCGGAAAATTACTCCAACGTGCAGGTGTGCAACCTGACGATCAATTTGATACCGACTACTGGCTTCAGGAGCTATGCCATCGACACCGGGATCACCACACATACCGGCACGCCATGCTCACGGCCTACTTCATCGATCGCTTCCTGCCCGACCCGCCTGAAGGACTTAACAAGAACTCTGTCTTCCACCAGGCGGCCTACCACCACCGACCCCACGATGACCATTGGCTGGACTGGGTCATCGTCGCCGCCGACTGGATCGCCTCGGGAGCTGAACGATACGACGCGATTCGAGAGGAAGCCCACTTCCGCATGGTCCGCCTCCATCCGGTCTTTGCCCTCATCGGACTGAACGGCCGTCAACCCGACCCGGCCGACGTCCGTTGGGACTACCCCTGGAGCCTTTGGACCTTAAAGACACGGTCCTTTTCCCGGAGGCGACCCGACGCGACGATTTCACCGGTGGCTTCCTCAGCCTGTGGGAAGGCTTCCGGAACGACCTGCAACGGCTTCATCGGGATTCCTTTCAGGCCTACTTCAATGGTTTGTTTCACCTGATGTATCGCTACGCCTGGTGCGTCCCCAGCGCCAGCAACGTGTATCCCGACATCTCCCTCTTTGACCACAGTCGGGTGACGGCGGCCCTGGCCGTCTGCCTCTATGAACACCCGAAGTGGGCGCGCGAACGACTGCCGGGCATCTCGCCGGAACGCCTTCGGCAACTGGAAGACACCGAGCCATTTCTGCTCGTCAAAGGGGAGATCAGCGGGATTCAGTCTTACATCTACCGGATTGTTCGCACCGGCACCGGCGGCATCGCCAAGCGCCTCCGGGGACGGTCTTTCTATCTCCAGATGTTCAATCATCAGGTCGCCCGCTTGCTCCTGCACCGTCTGGGACTGACTCTGGCCCACCTGATTTATTGCGGGGGCGGTAGCTTTCTGATGGTCCTTCCCAATACGGAGCCGGTCCGAGACCAACTTCAACAGCTGGTCGAAGAGGTCGAGGATTACCTCTGGGCTCATCACCTGGGGGAGCTGAAGTTTCGCCTGGCCGATAAGCCCCTCTCCCCAAAGGCTGTATTTCTCGGATTATCTGAAGCCCTTCAGGACTTGGAACTCCGCCTTACCCAAGTCCGCTACCGGCATTTCAAGGCCCTTTTTCGGGAAAACCGAGCCGTCGAACGGGAAAAGCCCTGGGAGTCGATTCGACCGTGTCCGTCTTGTCGCATCCAGGTCGTCGAAAGCGGAGCCGAGCTGTGTGAGACTTGTGAGACCCAGCAACAACGCATCGGAGCCCGGCTTCCCCGTACAGGCGGCGCCATCTTTTCGGCCGATACCCTACCGACGGGTCCACCGGAAATCGGTGTCGATTGGAAAAAATTGGGCAAGACGCGATTAGCCGACGTGGAGGCGCTGTATGCCGCTTATGGACCCGAGACGATGGAAAGCGTGACCTTTAACAGGCCCGATCGCATCCCCAAGACTTCACTTCTATTTGTGGCGAACGTGGTTCCGAAGAATGAATCAAGCCGAGAGATAACGGTCCCGACCGAACGGGACGACGAGGAAAACCCGGAGGGCATTGTCCAACGGCACCAGACCTTTAGTTTCAGCACGATCGCCGCCTGGAGCGAGGGCGACGCCCGCTTAGGTATCCTTCGCATGGATGCCGACCGGATGGGGGCCATCATCGCCCAGGGCCTGGATCACCACGGCCTCATGTCGTTTTCCCGGATGGCGACCCTCAGTCGCCAGCTCCAGGTCTTCTTCGAGGGATGGCTTCGCAACATTTGTGAGGATTACACGGTCCAGGAGTGGCGGCCTAAGGTCCGGGAGGAGCGCATCCTCTGTGACTATGCCGATGCAATCCAGAGCATCTTTTACGTCGTCTACAGCGGCGGAGACGACCTCTTCATCATCGGTCCATGGAGCGAGATATTGCCCCTGGCCCTCCGAATCCGGGACGATTACCGCCGCTTTACCTGTGAAAACCCGGATATGACGCTCTCGGCGGGCGTGATCGTCTGCAAGCCGAAGTTCCCGATCCCGGCTATGGCTCGCTTGTCGGGCGAGGCCGAAGATCGAAGTAAGGTGCGGGGCCGGAACCGCATCACGGCCTTTGGGACGACCGTCCCGTGGGAATCGACCGACGGTGAGTGGGGCCTGCGAGAACTCTTAGGGCTGGCCGAGCAATGGACACGATGGATTCGAGATGATAAGGTTCCCCGTCGATTCTTTCATGAACTCCTGCGCCTCCAGGCCCAGGCCGTCTCGGACGACGCAGTCGTCCGAGGGATGTGGATCCCTCGTCTCATCTACCGGATCCACCGGAACATCCCGGATGAGGCCATCGCCGCCGAACTCCACCACATCCTCCTGGGCCGTCCAAACAGCCTGGCCCTCCTGCGGGTCGTTCGGGTCCCGGCATCCATCGCCCTATTAAAAACCCGTTCATAACAGGAGAAGAAGGCTATGCCGGTCCAAGACATGAATACGGTTTTACAGAGGCTTCAGGGGCTTCAACGCCTGTCGGAGCTACGTTTGGAAGAGTTTGCACCGGAAGGGGGTATTGCCGATAGCGTTGCTTTCCAGCTTCGTCACAGTCTGAAGGCGGCCCAGTTACGGAAGTTCTACGGTCTGTGCAAACGTGTGGACCTGGAACTGCGCGGCCGGGACGAGGACTCGGATTTCCCGGCCGAGTTTCGGCCCCGGGTCCTTCGAATCCTCCCTCTACTGGCCTACGCGAAGGGACGGAACAACATCCCCGAAGGTTTCTACAAATTTATGAAATCCGTGTTGGATTTCAATAAAATTCAAAAAATTCGAGATTACCGAACCCTCATCTATCTCTTGGAAGCCGTGGTCGCCTATCACAAATTTCATGGCGGTAAAGAATAACTTGGAGGCCTGCGATGGAAAACAGGCAAGAACTTACTCTTCGCTTTCAGGGCAAATACGTCCTCACCGGTCGCCTCCGCCTGGTCACGGGGCTCCACATCGGCGGCCGGGAGGCCGAATACGAAATTGGCGGTCAGGAAAACGCCGTCGTCAAGGACCCCCTCACGGGGGAACCTTACATCCCGGGGTCTTCCTTAAAAGGGAAAATCCGGAGCCTCCTCGAATGGGCCTATCAATCCCAGTGGAACCTCATCCGCTTGCGCAGGAATCGGGACCGATGGGAAAGCGAAGTGCAAGATACGGACGGTAATGGGGCCCTCACCGACCTGAGTATCGTCTTTGGACCCTGGGACGTCGAAAGAAAGGCTGAGCACCCCGTCGGTCCCACACGCGTGATTTTCCGGGATGCCTTTCTGACCGAAGAATCCCGGCAAGAGCTGGAACGGGTCATCGGCGGGAGTCTCACGGAAGTGAAGGCCGAAAACGCCATCGACCGGGTCATCTCCCGGGCCAATCCCCGCACGATGGAGCGGGTCCCCGCCGGTGCGCAGTTCGATATCGAGATCCTCTTCGACGTTTACGAAGACGCCGATCACCGGCGCCTGCGCTATGTCCTGCAGGGCCTACGTTTACTCGAAGACAGTGCCCTCGGCGGCGGCGGAAGCCGCGGCTCGGGCCGCGTCCGATTCGAAGGACTCTCCCTTGAATGGCGGGGACGGGACTATTACACGGACGGGAAAGACCCCGTGACATTAGCCCAAGACAAGACCGTCCGAGAACTCCTTCGGGACTTCGATAACCTCATCGCTCGCACGGCGGCGACCTCCGCCGCTTAAACCCCGGAGCGGACCGATGGCCGACGCCGTATATGCCGTCGTCATCGAGCCCCGCCGTGTCATGGAGCCGCCGCCCTCCGACCGGCTGTTCGGAGCCCTGGCCTGGGCGACCGTGTGGTTGTTTCCGCAAGACCGCTGGTTTGTCGAAAAACCCAACCGCTTCGTCTTCTCGTCGGCCTTTCCCGTCATTTACGGCGTCCGCTACTGGCCGAAGCCTCTCGTTCCCCCGACCCGCTTAGACCCTTCCCCCAAGGCCAAGGAATTGAAAAGAGTCCGATATGTCTCCGAGGCCATCTGGACCGACTGGATGAACGGACGGGCTCCGACCGACACCTGGCCTCGGCGAATTCAAGAGCATCAATGGTGCATCCACGCGGGCGGGATCGCATTGGCATCCCGTGAAGAAGTTCGTAGCCACCGCCGCCCGGCGGCCATTCGGACCGAGCCCGTGCCCCATGCCCGTATCGACCGCCTGACGATGGCCACCGTCCCGAGTGGGACACTTTACTTTGAAGACACCACGTTCGTGGCTCCGGATGTGCGGTTCTGGTTTGCCGTCCGGATGAACCCCGACGACCTGCGCGTGTTTAAAGCCCTGATGCGCTTCTTGGAAGACCGGGGCATCGGCGGCAACCGGTCTGCCGGGATGAATCACTTCCGTCTCGTCGCCATCGAGCCCCTGGACCACCCCTGGTGGCAACCCCGTTCCCGCCGATGGGTGAACCTGAGCGTGTTCATCCCCGATGCCGATGAGCTGGATTGGGATTCCCCGGACATCGCTTACGAAGCCGTCTCATCCCGGCCCCGGGCCGAATCGGAAGATCCCTTCGCGGGTCAGCCTCTGAAGAGGGTTTTCCTTTACTGGACCGAGGGGTCTGTGAGCGTCGCCCGCCAACCCAGACCCTTCTATGGACGGACGCTGACGATGCGAACCCTACCCGACGGAAGCCGCCTCATCCACAGCGGCTTGGCCTTACCGGCCTTCCTCCCGCCGGAGGCTTGACATGCCCTGGATTCTGGAGACGCTGACGCCCGTCTTCATCGGGAGCGGCCAAGAGCCCGCCAGTTCTCTGGACTTCCTGGTCGAGCCGGACGGGGCCCGCCTTCGCTTCATCCCCTTTGACGACCTCGTCGAGGCCTTGGCAGACTCAACGCCTCTCATGCAATGGATAGAAGGCTCTACCCGGCCTACCCTTCAGGATATGCTGAGTCAGCCCTGGGCTCAGGCTTTGAGAACAAGACTGCAAGCGTATCCCCCTCTTCCCCTGTTTACAACTGCTTCCGCCCCGACGGATGTAGCTCGATTCCTGCAAGATGGGCTTCGGCGGCCCTACATTCCCGGCTCCAGCCTCAAGGGCGCTCTCCGCATGGCCCTGCTTTATGATTTCCTTATGATGCAGGATGCATCTTTCTTCTCGAACCTCTTGAACCGGATGGACCGGGAAGAAGCCCAAGCCCGCGAGAAAAACCGGCCGTTTCATGCCGGATCCTGGCTTGAGCAACAGGCTTTCCGAGGTCGGGAGCGGGACGCCACCTGGGACCTGCTTCGGGCCATCGCCGTCGCCGATACCGCTCCGATTCGACCCCAAAGGTTTTTTGTCGGGGAGGTCCAACTGGTCGGAAGCCAGCGAACCCTCTCCATCCATGTGGAAGCTCTGATGCCGCATTGCCAGATTCAGATTTTCCCTGTGCGAACTCCCACCGACCAGGCGCAAGCCCTGGAAATGATGCAAAATCAGCGTCGTCCCTGGGACGAAAGGCTAACGACTTTATATGCTCAAGGATGGCCCGTCGTGGCCCGGGCCTGTTATCGGTGGAGTCAGGACCTGCTGGCGGCCGAAATCGACCACTGGCGGTGGCTGGGACAGCAGGCCCGGTGGCAGTCGATAGCTCAGGACGTGACCTCTCAGCTACAGGCGTTGCAAAATCAAAATCAAGAAGAACGGCCCATTCTCCGAATCGGGATGCATCGAGGGGCCCTGAGCCTGACTATCGGACTGGCTATTCGAAGCCATCTGGGCCCGAACTCAGAGGAATACCGCCGGTGGGCTCGGAGGGTCGTCCGGGGCAATCGGCCCGTGAGTGACCGCTCCCCCAAGACTCGAAAGGCCATCTACTACCAAGGCCGCTGGTGGCCCCTCGGGTGGGTCCGCCTCGGACCCCAACCGGAGCCGACGTGAAAGCGGGACCGTGTAAGCGTAGTCACAGGAGTCGTACAGAAGAAAAACGGCCCCCGCAAGATGGGATTGGGAATTAAGTTGTGGACACAGTCCGAAGATACACGACCCAAGCCCCGCTCGCTCAAGCGGGGTCCCAGGGTGAGGATGGACTCGACGATGTTCCGCCCTTATGCCCCTTCGGGCAGGTGAGGCAAGCGGTGATCGCCTAAACGCCGGTGCCAGTCGGGAATGAGCTCGGGCAGGAAGGACTGCACGATGATGTCCCGGAGCTTCTCAAAGACCGCCGACCCGACGGGCTGGAAGCCGTGGGCCAGAGGGGACATGTTCCGACTCTCCAGATAGGGCTTCAACCGGGACGTCGGGGCCTGATAGAGTTCAAGAAAACGCCGGCCCAACGAATCGCCCAAGTCGGCCAGAAGCTCGTAGCCCTGGACCATACCGACTTTCAGACGTCCGTCGATGCCGACCCGGGCTTCCCACTTGGACCGCACATTTTCAGGGAGGTACCCAAGACGGACGTCGTCGGTCCGAAGGCCGCGATCGTGCAAACGCCGCTGAGCGATGAACTCCATCAGACGGTAGAGGAGTGCCACGGCCACGTCATATCGATGTTCGGCCGCCCGCCGGTCCGCATTCGCTAAGAGATCCACAGCCGTGCGGGGCCCCAAGAACAGACCACAATTGCAGTCCGGACTCTTGCACCGGTTATTCCAAATAGCGTGAACGATGTCGCTTGCCCGCTGAAGGTCATCTTTGAGGTGTAACTCAAGGATGAGATCCTCAAAGTTCTTGATGACCTGCCGAAAACGCTGGGCAGCCTCCTCATAGTGGAGTATGTCCCAAGCTTCGCAGGCTTCGGCCAGCCCTGCCAGGAAATCCAGCCGACTTCGATGCGCCTCCTGGATAACCCGGTGTCGAAGGGCTTCGACCCGGTCCAAGACGCTCGCAAAGTGGCCCCTGTTAAAGAGATGGACCAACATCTCCCAATGACGGCGGAATAAAAGTCCCAGCGGCTGAAAACTCAACAGACGCTCGGTTCCCGACTTGACCTGACCCCCATCGCCCCGCTCCCCTTCAATGTAACTGATGCCGGCCAGCTCTAAGCTAATGGCCACGTAGTCCACGGCGGCCGACATGGCCTTCGTGCCCCGTGTGTAGTCCACGTAGACTTCCCCAGCACGAAATCCATGCGCCGTAAACAGGACCCGACGGATAACCTCTTCATAGTGGAAAACGAGCTTCTGGACATCGCCAGTCTCAGAATACTCATCGATGTGATAGGCCGACGGACTGATCGAACGGCTTTGTACGACTTTCTCGGCATACTCACGACTCTGCGGCGTGCAGAAAAACAGAATAAACCGAGGATTATGATGTTCGATGGCGAAGTTCAACGAGCGGTCCACGTCCTTGCCGACCCCCACGGTGAGGACCAAGGCCTTGTCCATCGTGCCCTCCCGGATGGAATGAACCTTTAGCAGAGCCGTTCGGTTGGGAGAATGCGGTTCCCATCTGGGAAAACGGTAGCCCGGCCATCTCGATTTTTCAAGCTTGTTAAGGATGACACCGCCATGACGGGCGGTGTTCAGATGGGATCGACCCGGCCAGGACGGGCGGTGCATGCGGAGGATGCCCGCAGGACGGCGGGCTCTCTACGGAAGCCACCGGCATGACGGCCGGTGTTCCGAGGATAGACGCCCCTCGCCCGACCGGCCGACCTGCCCACCTGCCCATCTGCCCATCTGCCCACCTACCCATCTGCCGAATACTTGAACATCGTGCTTCCGTGGAGATGCCCTTTCCGCTTCCCATCCCACTTCTCACCTTGAACGCCTCGACGGGGTCACGGCCATGAAGCAGGGTATCGGCCACGGCCACCGTCAGGACCGTGTCGTCGGTGAAGCGGGCGCGGGGATGCAACAGGGGCTGAAAGGCCTTGGTCTTGCAGGGCCTGTACTCATACACCGAGCCGATGATGTCCCCACAGATGGCACCCAGCATGGCCCGACGCCTTTGCTACACAAGAACGGTTGAGCCCGTGCGGATGGCCTTCGCCCGGCCTTGCCCGTCGCCTCTAAAGGGCGACGCCCCAAGCAAGATACAGAAAGGACCCACGATCCAAGCCCCGCTCGCCAGAGCGGGGTCCTGCGAATGCAATCCCGACGGGCCTGTCTGGCCCGGTCATACGGACGTCCACTTCACGCGCCCGCCGTCACGCCAGGGTCACGCTGGGGGGTCCACCGCCCTGCGGACATAAGGCGATAGGCAGTCGTCTCATGGCGTCGTGACCTGAAAGACACATTCAGCCGCACCCCGCCGCATGCATGAAATTTCCCGGACGGTCAGGGGCTCCCGATAAGCGTCCGCGACTCTGGCGATGAGGCCCCGAGCGATTGCACACAGGCGACGCGGCGAGTCGTATCGAATCGTGACCTGACGCGGCGAGTCCCGGGTCACACGAAGACGTGGCGGGGCGGCCTGTGGGTCGTTCATTCGGACGGCCCGGTGAATCGTGTCTTCCACGTGCTCCAGGAAGTCTAAGGCGCTCCATGACGAATTGATAAAAGCTCGATACAGTTGGGCCAATTCGGGGAACATGAAGCGACCCAGGCTTTCAAGCATAGCATCCTCGTCGGTCTTGACCGAGGCACAGACACCTTGGAGGAGCCGACGCCATTCATCGTCGGGATAGTTCCGAAGCGGTGAGTAAACACCGGCAGAACCAGGCACCGAAGCGGTCACTCCGTCCCATACTTCGTCGCCCCACCGATCCCGGACGAATCGCCGTAGGGCCACGAAAAAGGTCCCATGCATGACCGATTCTCTCCTGTCGGTTTTCAAAGAGGGCGAGGGGCGAACAGGGCAAACGAATTCGGCTCCCACCACCCCCTCCAGTCGGTCTCGGTCCTCCACAAATCCCCTATCAGAGCCGTTCGGTTGGGAGAAATGCGGTTCCCATCCGGGAAAACGATGGCCCGGCGACCTCGATGTTTCAAGCTTGTTAAGGATGACACCGCCATGACGGGCGGTGTTCAAAGGAGATGACACCGCCATCCCTGGCGGTGTTCGGAGGGGATCGACCCGGCCAGGACGGGCGGTCCATGCGGAGGACGCCCGCAGGACGGCGGGCTCTCTCCGGAAGCCACCGGCATGACGGCCGGTGTTCCGAGGATAGACGCCCGTCGCCCGACCGGCCCACCTGCCGACCTGCCCATCTGCCCACCTGCCCATCTGCCGAATTCGCCATCTCGCCCCGAACCGTTTCCATCCCCTTTGGGCGGGTCTCGGGTTCTAAAGTAGCGAGTGGCGAATCGCGAATGGCGAATGGGGCCTCGGGTCCCTTGGAGTGGGTCTCGCGTGCCAAAGAGGGCGAGGGGCGAACGGCGAATGGCGAACAGGGCATCGGTCTCGGGCCTCCAATTCCCTATTCGCTACCTCGCCATTCGCCATCTCGCCGCGAATCGTTTCCATCCCCTTTGGGCGGGTCTCGGTTTTCAAAGGTTCTACAAAGAAAATGGATGCTATGTGAATAACCCAATGACGGTTTCCATCCCCTTTGGGCGGGTCTCGGTTTTCAAAGTACTTTAAGGTCCTGTAACCCCATACTTGCCCGGAGCGCTAAGTTTCCATCCCCTTTGGGCGGGTCTCGGTTTTCAAAGTCGCTACAAATGCTCAGCAGTCTTGGTCCGCCCAGTCGAGTTTCCATCCCCTTTGGGCGGGTCTCGGTTTTCAAAGTATTCGCAGGGTCGCGAATACTGAGTTTGTGCCCACGGCTACGTTTCCATCCCCTTTGGGCGGGTCTCGGTTTTCAAAGGCCCAAGGGGGTGAAACCCCCTGTAGTGCCGGAATGGATGTTTCCATCCCCTTTGGGCGGGTCTCGGTTTTCAAAGTCATCCACATAAGGTGGCTAAAGGGCTGTTTCTATTCCAGTTTCCATCCCCTTTGGGCGGGTCTCGGTTTTCAAAGGAACGGGGCATCAAGGCGGTCTTTGGATACCATGAGACCGCGTTTCCATCCCCTTTGGGCGGGTCTCGGTTTTCAAAGTTGGGGCCGTCGTGGAAGAAGCCGCGTGGGTGCACGAACTGTGTTTCCATCCCCTTTGGGCGGGTCTCGGTTTTCAAAGGGAGGTACTCTGGAAGTGCGAGTGTTTGACTATCGACGAGTTTCCATCCCCTTTGGGCGGGTCTCGGTTTTCAAAGTTTCAGGCGGTATAAGCAGTCGTCTCAGCCCCTCGGTTTTGGACGGTTTCCATCCCCTTTGGGCGGGTCTCGGTTTTCAAAGGCCCAAACGCAAAAGAAGGCCCAAGAATGGGTCTTCACGTTTCCATCCCCTTTGGGCGGGTCTCGGTTTTCAAAGCTACCTGGATACCTATGCGGGCGCTTTTGCGTTGTGGCTTCCGGTTTCCATCCCCTTTGGGCGGGTCTCGGTTTTCAAAGACATCATCCGGGGCGATGTAGCCCCTGCGAAGGTATTCGACAACAGTTTCCATCCCCTTTGGGCGGGTCTCGGTTTTCAAAGGGGATGACTATGGCAAAGGCAAATGCCAAAACGGCAAAGACGGTTTCCATCCCCTTTGGGCGGGTCTCGGTTTTCAAAGAGCTGTCCTTTCTATAGTAGGTCCCGGGCCGATGGAAGGCAAGGGGTCTGAGACGAGGGGGGTCGGATGGAACCCACCCGATGGGTTTTTCGGGCGACTCGGATCGGGGAACGGCCTGGAATGAGGATCCGAGTCTGAGACGACGGAGTCCGGGAAGCGAAAAAATGAACCCACGTGGTACCGTTCTCATGGAATTCCGATCCGGATGGGTCATTTTGCTGAACCCAGGGGGTAGGTATCTCGGCGAAGCCCGGGGGTGGGTAGTTCGGGAACGATGCAGGATGCGGGATGGGAGGTACAGGACCTGGTTGCGGGTGCCGGGATGAAGGACAGAGAGCCCCGGGTCCGATGCCGGCCATTCGGGAGTCCGGGAATTCGGGAAGGCCGTCCGGCGGCCGACGTAGAAGGCAAGGGGGCATGCATTGTTCCAAGTTCCCACGTCTCCTTGAAGTTTTCCGGCTCTGTTGATGTCCTCTTCAGGCTTCTGGGGAGGCCCGGAGGCCCTGGGCCCGCCGAAGAGGGCCCAAAAATTCAGATGGGATGGACGCCGCCGTCATCGGCGGCGCCGGGACCGAGGGGACGCCGGGATGACGCCCGGCGTTCGGATGAGGTGGACGTCGCAGGGGGCTTTGAGACGATGGCTCAGGGATGTCAACAAAGCCAAGCTTTCCAGACTCTTTGCCGCCTCTTATCGCCGACCGCCGGCGCCGGCCGAAAGGTCTCATCCCCCCCGGCCGGCTCCCCGATGCCCGGGTTCCCGAACTCCCGAACGGCCGGATAGCTCCGGACCCCGCTCTGACGAGCGGGGTTGGGATGAAAGGGGTCGACCGGCCCAAACTGCCGAACTCCCGAATGGCCGGACTCCCGAATTCCCGGATGGCCGCGATCCCGCTCTGGCGAGCGGGGCTGGGATAAAAAACGGCCTATCGGCCGGCCTGGTTACTCCGTCCCCTTGAAACGTCGTGCGCCCCGGCTGATGGAAAAGGCCGTCCCGACGCCATTCTCACGGGCCGAACGGCCCTGTCATCTCGCCGTGCGCTCCGCCCTATGCAGGGCCTGCGCCTCGGCGGCTCGGTCTTTCCCGCCTCTTCCCGGGGCCCAGCCCCGAGACCTGAGACCGAATGTGGAGTCCTATCAGATGACGACAGAAGCCGGTTCACCCATCGGGGGTCGGCCTTGGCCGGAGGTTTCGGTGCGGTCTTCGCAACGGCGGCACAGGAAATAATACCGGACGCTGTCGGTCTCCCAGTCGATGATCGTCTCCAGGCGGGCCTTCATGCGGGCGAAGGCATCGGCGTCGAGGCGGCACTCATAGACGCTCCGCTGGACCCGGACGCCGTAGTCCAGCAGGAGCTGGGCGGCCTGATTCCGGCGGGCGTCGTCGGAGATGTCGTAGCTGACGACGACGAACCATGTGGCGTCCATGGGGTCCCTCACGGAAGTGGGCCGTTCGGCCGATGGGCCGATAACGTCGGCTCATGGGCCATATCGGCTCATGGCTCATGGGTCATAGCTCATAGCTCATGGTCCCATGAGCCATCAGCCATGAGCCAATAGGGGCCACGAGCTCATCTCGCCGGGGCCTGGGGCCCATGATTCACGCCCACCGGAAAGGCGTGTAGGGCACCCCGTCTCGGAAGGCCCGGGCCATGCGGCGGACCTGTTCGAGGATGAGGTCCCGCCAGGTCAGGGTATGGCCTGTCGGGGGGTCGATGACCTCGTCCTGCAGGCGGGCCTCCCAGAGCTGGATGACTTTTTTCAGGCCGTCGGGCGTCAGGTAGACGGGCCGGGGGGCCGGCGGGGCGTCCGGGGCCGGGGTGGAGTCGGCCTCGGCCGGCGGGCGGAAGTCGTCGGGCCGGACGGTTCGGCGTTCGATGAGCCGAAGGGCGAGGGCGTCGGCCAGGGCAGGGCGGAATTCTTCCATGAGGTCGAGGGCGAGGGCGGGCTTTCCGTAGCCCATCTGGTGGAAGACGCCGAGGTAGGGGTCGAGGCCGACGACGTGGCAGGCATGGAGGACGGCCGTCAGGAGGAGCGTGTACAGGAGGCTCAGGAGGGCGTTCGTCGGGTCTTCGGGGGGCCGGCGGGTCCGGCGCTCAAAGCGGAAGAAGGGGTCTTCGAGGGAAGCGCCGAGGGCCCGGAAGTAGACGGCGGCGGCTTCGCCCTCGAGGCCCCGCAGGCGGTCGAGGTCGTCGGCGCGAGGGACGGCGTGGGCGATCGCCCGGAGCTGGGCGAGGGCGTCCGTCAGGGCCGGATGCTCGGGCCGATGGCGGAGGCGGTGGCGGAGGAGGGTCCGGGCGTTATGGATTTTGGCCGCCACGATGTTGCGGGCGACGTCGAGGGCAAAGGCGGTCTGCTGGGCCTGCTGGAACTGGGCCCATCGGAGGAGGATGTTCTTAGAGGCCGGGCCGACGAGGCGGCCCCGGAAGCGACCGTGGGCGCTGACGAAGACGGTGTCGACGCCGTGGTCCAGCAGGAGGGCCAGGGCACCGGGCGTGATGCGGACGTGGCCCCAGAGGACGACCTGATCGAGGTGGGCCAGGCGCAGGGTGGCGATGGTTTCCCGTTGACGGGCGACGCCGAGGCGGCGGCCTTTTTTGTAAATGACGGTGCCTTGTTCGGTCACGTAAGCAACGCGCATGGCCGAACCCCCGGGGAATTCGGCAGGTGGGCAGTCCCCTACCCGATACCGGCCACCGAGACTCAGACCTCTACCGTCAGGCGTTCGGTGCCGTCGGAAGCCTGCGTTCGGCGGACCCGACCGTAGGGCGTTTCGATGACGTCCTGGCCGTGGTGGCGCATGCGGTCCGACAGGCGTTGCCGGAGGTCCTCCATCTGGGCCTCCAGGCGACGGCGTTCCTGCTCCATTCGGAGGAGCGCCTCGGCCATGGCCTGGAGTTCGACCCGTTCCCAGGCGTCGGCCGGTGTCGAGGCCCTCAGGCGGAGGAAGAGGACGGGCGTCGGGTAGCCCAAGTCGGTCTGTTCCGGACAGCGGCAGGGGATGCGGCGGGTCACGTCGGGAATCCGTTGACGGATCTTCGGACAGCTCATGGGATTACCCCGGAGGGGGCTCTTCAGGAGGAGTTGGGGGTAGACGTTGACGCAGGTCCCCAGGACGGCGTTGACGACCTCGACGCCATGGGTCAGGTAGCCCAGGGTATGGACGAGGACCAGCTGTTCATCATAGGTCAGCATGTGCTCAGTCCGGGCCTTCTGGACGAGGGCGCCCAGGACGGGACAGCAGGTGACGACCGTCTGGAACTCGGGGTCGGCCTCGGGGCTGTACGGCGGGGTTAAGGCGGCCTGAAGTTCTCGGGCCTCTCGTTCTTCCGTAGAGACGGGCTGGGGAGCGGGCGGCAGGGCGGTCAACTGCTCGGCGGCCTGTAGGAGGGCTTCCGGGGGGAGGCGGGGCGTTTCGGCGAGGGCCCGGAACGGGTCGGGCAAGGCGCGGCCGTCGGGGTCCAGGAACAGACAGCGGCGGCCTGTACGACGGTGAATGCCGAGGGGAAGCTTGATGAGATTCCCCAACTGGCCGGGCTCGACGGTATCTTGACGGGGGAACACGTCGACGTGGAGTCCCGAGGGGATCGGGTCAAGCCGGGCGATTCGCTCGGCGACGGCCCGGACGATGCGGGCCTCGACGGGGGCGTTGAAGAAGACCCAGACGTGACGGCCCTTGAAACCGCTGTCTTCGATCAGGCCCGGCAGGCCGAGCGTACGGGAGCGGGCGGCGATGCGGACGGCCGTCTCATGCGCCAGGCGGGCGAGTTCGGCCAGGCGGTCGGGTCGCCGGAGGTATTTTTCGAGGACGTTCCGGTTGATGTCCACGTCCCAGACGGCGAAGAAGACGGTCCCGTCGAGGCGGACGGGGTAGACGCCGCAGGTCAGGTCGCCGTCCAGGTGCTGGCGGATGACCCGCAGGGTCAGGGGTTCGTGGACGGGCTGGTAGCCGACGCGACCCTGGCGGTCGACCCACTGGCGGGCGTAGACGCCTTCCCGACCCTGGAAGTACTGGGCCAAGAGGGCTACCTCGGCCTCGCCGGGACGGCGGCCGAATACGGCGTCGGGGGCCGTCGGGAGGGCGGGCAGGCGCTTGAGGCGGGCCCGAAGCTCGGGGGCCTGGGTCCGTTCGAGGCCGGTCTGGTAGACCTGGCGAGCGGCGTCGAGGGCTTCCCGTTCTTCGAGGATTTCGCCGAGGCGGAGGAATACTCGAGGGTCTGTGGCGCCGGCTTCGACGGCGGTCTGGAGGTGCTCCTCGGCCGTGGACCACTTCCCCAGGTCGAGGTACAGCTCGGCCAGACGGGCATGCCATTCGGGACGAGACGACTGGCGGACGGCGTGGTGGTAGGCCTGCAGGGCTTCTCGGACCATACCGAGACGTTCGAAGCGTTCGCCCCAGCGGGCGCACGTAGCGGCGTCCGCGCCCTCGGGCCGCCAAGCGGCCGCCCGGGTCCGGGCCGAGGCGAGGTCGCCGAGCTCCATCAGGGCGTCGACTTCCAAAGCCAGGTCGTCGGTCATGGGGCCTCCGGGGGGTTCAATTTGGCAGTGTGGGAATTCGGCAGGCGAGCAGTTTTTCATCCCAGCCCCGCTCGCCAGAGCGGGGTCACGGCCGTCCGGCCGTCCGGCAGTTCGGGAATCCGGCCGTGGACCATCGGGGGGTTCGGCCATGGCCAGATACACCTGCTGGGACGGGAGGTCAGGGTGACCTCCTCGCCCCCTCTATCATTTGTGCCGAATTTCCGAATGGCCGGACTCCCGAACCCCCGAGTTCCCGCACTGCCGAATTCCCGACGGCCCTACGGTCCCTTCCGGATCACGTACTGCCCCAGGCCGAAGGCCGTGTTTTTGCCGACGTGGACGACCTCCCCCAGGCGAAGCCAGCCCCAGAGGGGCGTCAGGGGGCCCTCGAACTCGACCGTCCCGACCCAGCCGCCCAACTGCATGGCGGTCGCCTGGCGGGCACTGTAGCGGGTCCAGTCGACCCAGGCCAGGTCCTGCCGGACGGTCCGGACCTGACGGGCGACGGCCAAGAGGTCCCGGTACTCCTCGACGGGGCCGGTACCGTACAGAAGCCCGAGCCGGCTGAGCCGCCGTAGCAGGGCGGCCATCAAGGTATCCAGACGGGCGTCGAAGCGGTACCGACCGCCCTGTTTGAGGCGGAGGGGCGTGACGAACCGAATCCGCAGGCGCTCGACGGGCCGGGTCCGTCGGGGCGGCCGCAGGATGACGGGGCGGGGATTCCGATACGATGGCATCGGGTGCTCTCGGAATAGGGGTCGAGCCCGACGGCGGTGGGGATGGATCTGCAAGACCTGCCGGACGCAAAACGGGACCCGCCGACCCCCGAGGCCCTGCCGGAAGGCTTGATGGGCGGCATACAGGACCAGGGGGAATTGAGCGATGGTCGAGCCGAACAGGAGTAGGTCAAAGGCCCACGTTTGGCCCGGACCGACGGGTTGGGGCACCGGATGATGCCAGTTTCGAGGCCGGGGCGGCCGCAGGACGTAAGCCGGCGGCACGCCCTCCGCGCCGAGGAGGGGCACGTCGGGCCGGGGCGGCGGTTCGAAGATCAGGGGATACGTGCAGACCGTTCGCAGGTGGCACCGGGGGCAGTCCCGGTGTTCGACGACGCAGACGGTCCGCTTGTAGGCGGCGGCCAGGCTCCCCCGCAGGGCCGAGCCGGCGTAGGCCGGGAGTCGACCGCCGGCCTGGGCCTGAAGCGTAAACCGCAGGTGCGCGACCGGCAATCCGAACATGGGTCGGGCCGTTCGAGACTCGACAGTTCGGCGGGGGGAATGCGGAATGACGCCAGCCCCCTTCTCAGGCGAGCGAAGCCGGGATGCCGTTCCGTATTCTCACGGCCGACCCGCCCACCCGCCGAACTCCCGGAACTCCTACTGAATCGACCAGCGCTGGATTTCCTCGAGGGTCGTCACGCCCTCCCGGACCCGCTGGAGGCAGGCCGTCCGGAGGGGTACGAAGCCCTGCGCCTCGGCGATCTCCCGGAGCCGCTGGATGGACGCCCGCTGGGCCCACGCCTCGGCCAACTCGGGCGACCACGGCAGGACCTCAAAGACGGCGATGCGGTCCCGATAGCCGATGTAGTGGCAGTTTGGACAGCCCTGGGGGACGCGAACGGCCAGGCCGGCGAGCTCCTCGGGCCGGAACCCCATGCGGGTCCACAGCTCAGGCCGAATGCTGGCCTCTCGGACGCAGACGTCGCAGACCTTACGGACCAGGCGCTGATTCAGGATGAGGCTCAACCGCTCGGCCGTCGTCGAGACATCGACGGCCAGCTCCCGGAGCCAGTGGAGGACGCCCCAGACGCTGTTGGCGTTGGCCTCGGCGATGCAGAGACACTCGGCGGCCGCCTCCAGGACGGCCCGGGCCGCCTCGGGACCCGGCACGGCTTCCAGGTAGACGACGTCGACCTGCCGGGTCCGGGCCTCCCGGACGAGGACCGGGATGGCCTGCGGCTGGCTGAGGTCGATCGTGAGGTGGAGCGCGCCCGAGAGGGGGTACCGCACGACCGTCTCGATGATGGCGACCCGCCGGCGGGCCTGCCGCAGGTAGTTCAGGATGGCGTAGCCCGTCGTGATGGCCCCGTGCATCGGCGGGCTCGAGACGACGACGAACCCCCGGGGTCGGGCCAGGGCCGCCTGGACCCGGTCCCACTGCTCGGGGAGGAACCCGATGCTCTCGAGGGGCCGCAGGAAGCGACCCGTGTGGATGATCCGGATGTCCACGTGGTCGCCCCGCGTGCCGGGTAGGACATGAAACTGCAGGCGGTACGGCTGGCCCTGGAGTTTGAGGTCCAGGACCGCATTCTGGGGCGTCCCGGCGACCGGCTTCGGAAGACGGGCGAACTGACGGATGTAATCAAAGAGGGCCGTCCCGGCCGAGAGGGCCAGGCCCTGGGACTTGTAAAGGACGCCGTCGATGCGAAGCCGCACGCTGATCTCCGAGGGACCCGGCTCGATGTAAATCTCCGTCGCATTCCGGGAGGTCGCGATCTTCAGGAGCTGGGTGAACCACCGACGGGCGTCGGCGGCCGAGTCCAGGGTCGCCGACGTCTCCGCAGGAGCGGACGCCATCATGAAGGGTCGGAGCGCCCGCAGGACGTCGGCCTCCTCGCACAGGAAGGGGACCGGATGGGCCAAGAGTTGCTCCCGGACTTCCTCCATGACCTCCGGCTGGATACGGTGGACGGTCGCCACGACGAGGAACCGGCGCTTGCCGACCGTGTCCAGGGCGATGGGGACAAGCCGATTCTGGAGGCAGAAGGCCGGCGTCAGCTTGTTCAGGGCCTCCCGATGGACGTGGTCGGGCCGGAGGGGCTGGGGCAGACGGAAGTCCTGAAGCTTCAAGAAGTACTCCAGCTCGGCCGCCGTCAGGTGGCCCAGGCGGATGAAGACCTCGCCGAGGCGTTCGTTCGTCCGCCGCTGTTCGGCCAGGGCGATGGCGACCTGTTCGAGCGTCAGGAGGCCCGACTGGACGAGGAGATTGCCCAAGGGGTGGCGGGTGCTCCGGAAGCGTTCGTGTTCCTGCCGGAGGGACGCCGGGGCGTCCTGCCAGAACTTCTGGACGTACTCGAGGGGGGCCTCGCAGAAGCACTGCAGGCAGTAGGGACAGATCTTCGTCGGGTTCTGGGGGTCGTGACTGCACCAGGCGGCCTCGACGGCCTCGAACTCGGCCGTGCAGTTAAAGCAGGTGACGATGTAAAGGTCTCGGTCCGGGGGCATGCCTCTATTCGGTCTTGGGTGTTGGGTGTTCGGTGTTGGGCCTTTTCAAGAAACCCAGCACCCAACACCCAGTGCCGAATCAATGGCCCTCCTCTCGATTGCCGGGGGGCTCGGTCTTGGAGGGCTCCTTGGCAAAATCTCTTTCGTATCGGGCTAATTCTATCAGACGTCGGTCGACCTGGGCAAATACCGAATCGGGGGGCTCCCACTGACCCGTCTCGGGGTTCCACTCGCCGGCCGGGCGGCCCGTCAGGATGGCGATGGCCTCCTCGACCCGCTGGACGGCGTAGATGTGAAATTGACCCGCCTCGACGGCCCGGACGACCCGGGGGTGCAGGCAGAGGTGCCGCTTGTTGGCCGCCGGGATGATCACGCCCTGCCGGCCCGTCAGGCCCCGACGGACGCACACGTCGAAGAAGCCCTCGATCTTCTCGTTGATCCCCCCGACGGGCTGGACCCGGCCCTGCTGGTCGACGGAGCCCGTCACGGCGATCCCCTGGTCGAGGGGGACCTGCCCGATGGCCGACAGCAGGACCAGGAGTTCCGCCAGGGAGGCGCTGTCGCCTTCGACGCCCTCGTAGGACTGCTCGAAGCAGATGCTGGCCGTCAGGCTCAGGGGTTTATTCCGGGCAAAGACGTTCTTCAAGTAGCCCGACAGGATCAGGACGCCCTTGTCGTGGATCGGCCCGCTCAGGCGGACCTGCCGCTCAATGTTGATGATGCCCTCCCGGCCGACGCCGACGGAGGCCGTGATACGGCTCGGCTTGCCGAACTCGTACCCGCCGATGGTGTACACGGCCAGGCCGTTGACCTGACCGACGCGGCCCCCCTGGGTGTCGACGAAGAGGACGTCCCGGTCGATGAGCTTCTGGATGCGCTCCTCGAGGAGGTTGTTCCGGTACCGCCGCTGTTCGAGGGTCTTCCGAATGATCGCCCCGTCGACGACGGACTGACCCTCCTTTTGGGCCCAGTAGGAAGCCTCCCGGACGAGGTCGGCGATCTCGCCAAAGCGGGCCGACAGCTCCTCCCGGTCCCCGGCCAGGCGACTGCTGTAGGTCAGGACCTCCTGGAGGGCTTCCCGATTCAGGGGCAGGAGGCCCTCCTCGTGGCAGACCCGGCCGATGAAGCGGATCGTGTCTTCGACGCCGCCCTCCCGGGCCTCGAAGGTCGGCTGGAACTCGGCCTTGACCTTAAACAGCTTGCCGAAGTCTTCATCTAAAAGGTACAGCAGTTGGTACAGCCAGGCCGGGCCGATGAGGATGACCTTGACCTGAATCGGAATGGGCTCGGGGCGGAGGGTCGCCAGGGGGATGGGGCTGAACTGCTGACCGTAGTCCTCGATGCTTAGCTCCCCGCGCTGGAGGACCCGCTTGAGGGTGTCCCACACGAGAGGGTACTTGAACATCTCGAGGGCCTCCACGATGAGGAACCCCCCATTGGCCCGGTGGAGACTCCCGGGCTTGATCAGCGTGAAGTCCGTCACGTAGAAGCCCTCGACGGCCCGCCGCTCGATGCGGCCGAACAGGTTGTAGAACGTAGGATTCGTCTCGTACACGACGGGGGCCCCCGGCCGATTCGCGTGGGACACCAGGATGTTGACGTCGTATCGGTCCAGATACGTCCCCGTCTTGGTCCCCTGCTGGACGGCCTGGATGGCCTGGACGACCTCCATGAGGTTGCCCATGAAGTCTTTCTGGATCATCTCGAGCCAGGCGACGACCTTCGGCTGGTCCCGATACTCCTCCACCAGGTCGACAAAATAGGGCTGGAGGAACTGCTGGACCATCTCCCGTTCCCGATTCCGGACCCGTTCGACGGCCTCCCGCTGGAGTCGCCGCTGTTCCTTCAAGAACTCCTGGATCATCTGAAGGACCAGGGCCTCCTGTTTGGCCAGCTCCTGGCGGACCTGCTCGGGGAGGGATAACAAGACTTCCTGCGTCATGGGCTTGCCCTGCCAGAGGGGGACCGGCCGGATACCTGCATCCGTCGGGACGATGAGAAACCCCAGCGCCCGGGCCCTCGCCTGAAGCCGCTCCAGGGCCTCCTGCTGTTTCTGATTCAACTCCTGCTGGACCTGCTGACGGAACTCCTCGTAATCCGGACTCTCGAAAATCTTGGGGAGTTGCTCCTGGACGGCCCGGCGGAACTGGCGGATTTCATCCCGCAGGTGGGCGGCCCGGCCCGTCGGCAGGACCAGGGCCATCGGGGCGTCCGGGTCCTCAAAGTTGTAGACGTAGCACAGATCTGGCGGCGTCGGCCGCGTGCGGGCAAACTGCTCGACATACTGACGGGTCAGCGTCCGGCGGCCCGTCCCGGCCGGACCGACGACGAAGACGTGGAAACCGGGACTCGTCTGCTCGAGGCCCATCTGCAGGGCCTCGAAGGCCCGGCTCTGCTGAATGACGTACACGGGGGCCCGGATCGAGGCCGTCGTCTCCAGGGCCCCATACTCGTCTAAAGAGACCTGGACCCGTAGTTCGGAGGGCGGAACCCGCCACGGCGTGAAGTCCATCGGAGCGACCTCGAACGGATAATTCGGCCATTCGGGAATTCGGGAGTCCGGGAATCCGGCAGTTCGGCAAATAAAATAGGGAAAGGGGGCTATCCGTTGGGATGACCCATTTCCTTTTTTCTACTTCCCTATCTGTCCGATTGCTTGGCTCCCGAGTTCCCGAACTCCCGGACTCCCGAATTGCCGGATTGCCCGTCACACAGCCATCGGCGGGGTCCGGCTCCCGGCCAGACCCCGGCGGGTCAGGCCGACCGTACTCATGATAGCGCTCAGGGCGTGCAGTCCCAATAGGCCATAGGCCCACGAAGGCACTCGACCGCCCCACCATTCGGCCCGGACGTGGAACCACACCCAGGGCAGGGCCGCCGCCAGCGTCCAGACGACCCACAGGAAGCCGACCAGCATATACAGCAGGCCCCCGGCTCCGACGGCCAGTCGGACCGAGGCGTGGGCTTCCTCATGGCGCCGGAATCGGACGCCCGCCGTCAGGGCCGTCGTTCCCAAGACGACGGCCAGGGCCAGGGCCATGTAAGCATTGAGGGCGATAAAGGCCGGATGGGACAACCGCTGAAGTCGCAGACTCCCAAGCAAGAGGACCTCGCTCAGGACCGTCAGGCTGACCGTGTAGAAGCCCCACCGGACCCAATAGACGCGTCCCGGGTCGAGGGGAAGCACGTACAGCAACCAGTAGGCCGGCCCATCGCTACTGAAGGCCGGCAGGACGAATCGGGCCGCCAGGGCGCTCAGGATAAAGCCCGTCATCGCCACGTTCAGGGCCCACACGAAATATGCCATCGCCGGATGGGGCACCGGAATCAGCCGGACGTTGAAGAAGTATACGGCCAGGACGGCTCCGACCAGAAGCAGATGGCCCCACTGGGCCGGGTCCCGTGAAAAGAACCACCACTCCTTGGCCAGAAGCCACCGGTCCACGCTCGACCACCGGAGGTCCCGACGAGCCCGCCGGGTCCGTCCCCCAATCCGGCTGAGGGCCTCCCGGGCCTTCAGCCAGCTCCCGTAAAAGAACCGGTGGGCCGCTATCCACGCCAAGACCGGGACGACCACGCCCCACGCCGCCAGGGCCGGTCCCGCATGAGGGACCTGCGTTATCCAGGCCGGCTGAACGAAGGGCGCCAGCATGGCGACCGAGGCCCATCCGTAGGGAAGCCAGGCCGCTCCCGGCGTCTCCAACTGGCGGAGCAGACCCCACAGCTCGGCAGGCTCCAGGGGGCGGATCCACTGCTCCGGCCGCATCATCCGCACGTAAAACAGCAGGCCCGCCACGGCCACCCCCAGGAGGACCGTCACGAATTGATGGAGCCGCCGGACCGGAAAGACCTGAACCAGGACGGTCGTCACCGCTATGCCGAGCAAGGCCACGGGCCCGATGTACAGGCTCATCGTCAGAAAGGCCCACCCCACGAAGCCGACCGGGAGGTCCAGCTTCCAGACCATCGCCAGCCAAACGGGCAGGAGTACGAGGTAGACCATGTAGCTACTCTGGAAGACGACGCCCAGGCTCCGAAATCCCAGCACGGCGGAACGCCGGACCGGCAGGGCCAGCAGGAAATCGAGGTCGTCGCTCAAGTACAGCAGGCTGAGGGCGTTGAGGACGCTACTCAGGAAGACCATCGTCGTCAGAGCCAGCAGGAGGGCCGCCATCAGGCGTTGGAGGAAGCCCATCACGAAGGGGCGGGTAAATTCCGGGAGCTGATTCAGGTAATGGAAAACCCGTGCGAAAAAGGCGAACAACAGGACGCCGAAGGCCAAGGCGACGGCCATCCCGAAGAGCGTCCACAGCCACCGATGGGGCCAGGTCCGCCACCGGTGATACGCTTGCCGGGCATACAACGTCCCCAACGCCCCAAGTTCCCACACCATGGTTTACTTATCAGAGCCCTTCGGGAGGTGAGAAGTGAGATGGAGAGCGGAAAGGGTACCTCCACGGAAGCACGATGTTTCAAGTATTCGGCAGATGGGCAGGTGGGCAGATGGGCAGATGGGCAGGTCGGCAGATGGGCAGTCGGCAGGTCGGGCAATGGGCATTTGGCAGGTGGGCAGATGGGCAGGTCGAGAGACGGGCGTCGATCCCCGGCCCACCGGCCGTCATGCCGGTGGCTTCCGGAGAGAGCCCGCCGTCCTGCGGACGTCATCTTCATGCACCGCCCGTCCTGGCCGGGTCATCCAGAGGAAGCTTGAAACATCGAGATGGCTGGGCCACCGTTTTCCCGGATGGGAACCGCATTTCTCCCAACCGAACGGCTTTGTTATCATAGCCGTCCGGCCCGTGAAAAGCCAGATGGGAAGGCCCTTTCTTCCAACATGCGGAGCTCCCTGATGTCCACTGGCCAAGTGGTTTGGCGAGGTACTTGAGGAGCGGTTACGTTTATACCATGGGTCGTGGCATGAGTAATCTGCCTGTTCCGCGACCGTTTTTAAAATGGGCTGGTGGTAAGACACAGCTAACAGCTACGCTACTGGAACGCATGCCCCCCGTGTTTCACGTCTACCACGAGCCATTTGTAGGCAGTGGCGCTCTTTTCTTTCGCTTATACCGTGAGCACAGAATCCGGCGTGCAGTTCTATCCGATATTAATGCCGAACTTATCGATACATATCTGGCTATTCGGGACCGTGTCTCAGAAGTCATCCGACTCCTTTCTGAATTCCCATATAGCAAAGAGTTTTATTATGCCATTCGTGAAAAAGACCCCTGGCAGTTGAGCCTCCCGGAACGAGCCGCTCGTATGATCTATCTGAATAAGACAGGATATAACGGCTTGTATCGCGTGAATCGCCAAGGAAAATTCAACGTTCCATTTGGACGATACAAGGCTCCCCAGTATTTAGACCGAGAAAACCTGCTGGCAGTTTCTCGAGCCCTGCAAGATGTGGACATTCTGTGCGCGCCCTTCGAAACGGTGTTAGAAAGGGCAAGCCCCGGCGATTGGGTGTATTTCGATCCGCCCTATGCGCCCTTGTCGCCGACGGCCCATTTCACGGCGTATCACGCGGATGGCTTTGGGCCGTCTGACCAAGAGCGCTTACGGGATATTTGCGTCGAGCTGAGCCGACGCAAAGTGTATGTTATGCTCTCCAATTCCGATACTGAAATTATCCGGTCTCTTTATAGTTTGCCTTACTTCATTATAGATGAAGTATCGGCCCATCGCGCTATCAATTGCAAGGGTACGAAACGGGGTAAGATCACAGAACTTGTTATCACAAATTATCTTGTCGAAAGGTCCCCAGAGCCGTTCGGTGCGTGAGAATGGCGTCAAAACAACCTTGCCCATCCCCTGGAAAGTACGATGTTTCAAAGGGACGGAGTGACGAGTGATGAGCCAGAGTGATGGATGGCTCATAGCCGTATTGCCTCATGTTGGCTCATGGCTCATGGCTGATAGCTCATGGGACTATGAGCCATCAGCTATGACCCATGAGCTAATATGAGCCATGAGCCAATAAGGCCGAATCCATGCGGGTTTTCACGAACCGAACGGCTTTGTCAACTCAAGTGCGTCTAAAGGTTGTTCCAGCGCTATTCTCACGAACCGAAGGGCTCTACGAATGAATCATCGGGACCTTCACGCCCTTGGCCCGGGCGACGGCGATGGCCCGTTCGTAACCAGCGTCGGCGTGCCGCATGATGGCCGTCCCGGGGTCCGTCGTCAGGACCCGCTCGAGCCGTCGGGCCCCGTCGGTCGTCCCGTCGGCGACGATGACCATCCCGGCGTGGATCGAGTACCCGATGCCGACGCCGCCCCCGTGATGGACGGCGACCCACGAGGCACCCGCTACGGCGTTCAGCAAGGCGTTGAGAATCGGCCAGTCGGCGATGGCGTCCGAACCGTCCCGCATGCCTTCCGTCTCCCGGTTCGGCGAGGCGACCGAGCCCCCGTCCAGGTGGTCCCGCCCGATGACGATGGGCGCCTTCAGCTCACCGCGGGCGACCATCTCGTTGATGCGGAGGCCGAACTCGGCCCGCTCCCCGTAGCCGAGCCAGCAGATGCGGGCCGGCAGGCCCTGGAAGCGGACCTTCTGCTGGGCCATCGGGATCCACCGACGAAGCGTCTCGTCGTGGGGAAACAGTTCCAGGACGGCTTGGTCCGTCCGGTAGATGTCGGCCGGGTCGCCGGACAGGGCGACCCACCGGAAGGGTCCCCGGCCCTCGCAGAACATCGGACGGATGTAGGCCTGGACGAACCCCGGGTAGGCGAAGGCGTCGGCAAATCCGGCCTTTTGCGCCTGGGCCCGCAGGTTGTTCCCGTAGTCGAAGACGACGGCGCCTTGACGGTACATCTCGACCATCGCCGCGCAGTGGCGGGCCATCGCATCGTAGGCCATCTGGACGTATCGTTGGGGGTCCGTCTGCCGGAGGCGAAGAGCCTCTTCGTAGGGGACCTGGTCGGGGACATAGCCGTTTAAGGGGTCGTGGGCCGACGTCTGGTCGGTGACGACGTCGGGGACGATGCCCCGGCGGACGAATTCGGGATAGACGGTCGCCGCATTGCCGAGCAGGCCGATGGAGAGGGGTTCCCGCTTCCGGCGCGCCTCGTCGGCCCATCGGAGGGCCTCGTCGAGGTCGGCCGTCCAGCGGTCGAGGTACCCCGTCGCGATGCGCCGCTGGATGCGCTGGGGGTCGACCTCGACGGCGATCATGACGCCGCCGTTCATCGTGCAGGCCAAAGGCTGGGCGCCGCCCATCCCGCCGAGGCCGGCCGTCAGGACGAGCCGACCGGCCAGCGTCCCGTCGAAGTGCGTCCGGGCGACGGCCGCCAGCGTCTCGAAGGTCCCCTGCAGGATGCCCTGCGTGCCGATGTAGATCCAGCTCCCGGCCGTCATCTGGCCGAACATGATGAGGCCCATCGCTTCGAGCTTCCAGAAGTGCTCCCAGGTCGCCCAGGCCGGGACGAGAAGCGAGTTCGCGATGAGGACCCGAGGCGCCATCTCGTGGGTCCGGAAGACGCCGACGGGCTTGCCGGATTGGACGAGGAGCGTCTCGTCGTTTTCGAGCTCGAGGAGGCATTCGACGATTTTATAAAAGCATTCCCAATTGCGGGCCGCCTTGCCGGTGCCGCCGTAGACGATGAGTTCATCGGGCTTCTCGGCGACGTCGGGGTCGACGTTGTTCATCATCATCCGCAGGGCGGCCTCCTGGTGCCAGCCCTTGCAGTGAAGGGTCGGGCCCCGGGGCGCCCGGATGGGCTTCCGGGTCAGGGCTTCCATGACGGATGTCGAGACGGCCATGGCCGACCTCCGGAAGTCCAGGATACAAAGGCGGGATGCGGAATGCAAGATGCCAGACCGCGGACTATGGGCCACGGACCATAGACCATGGACCATGGACTTAGGGCCCCGAACAGAGCCGTTCAGTTCGTGAAAACCCGCATGGATCCAGCCATCCTCATCCCAACCCCGCTCGCCAGAGCGGGGTCCCCATCCCCATCCAACCCCGTTCTAACGAACAGGGCTGGGACAGAGGCCATGAACGGCTGTGTTATCCAAACGCCTCAAGACGAGGAAACCCAGTTCACCTGAGCAGGTCCATGGTCTATGGTCCATGGTCCACGGTCCGTGGTCTGTCGTCTGCAGTCTGCGGCCTGAGGAGGGTCGGCATGCCGTTCTGCTGGAGGGTCTTCGCCTGCTATTCGAGGCTGTCCAGAGCCCGAAGGGCGTCATTGATCGAGGAGACCATGTCTTGCAGGCGCATGGCCGCATGGGCTCATGGCTCATGTGGGCTCATAGCTCATGGCTCATAGTCCCATGAGCCATCAGCTATGAGCCATGAGCCAATAGCGGCTATGAACCATAAATCACCCTGGCTCGTCACTCCGTCCCTTTGAAACATCGTGCTTCCCGGGGGATGGATGCAAAGGACCCATCGGCCCAACGCCCGAATCGCCCGTCCTTATTTCCAACGCCCAACCCGGTCGGGCAGTTCCGGGGGGCCCGGCCGGGCTGTTAACCCGACGCCGGTCCCGAACGTCTATGAAGGACGCGGGAGGAGGGCTCGGCGCATGGAGTTCCGAGCCGACGTCCCTACCGAACAGCAAAGGAGGCTTCTATGGAGTCCGGCGAGACCCTCGTAGCCCTCGTGGGCATTCTCATCCCCATCGTGGCGATCGTGGGCTCTTTCGCGGTGGTCGTCCTCATCGTATGGCTACGGACCCGTCAGCGGAAAGCCGAGCTGGAGATGCGGGCCCAGATTTACAACCGCCTCATCGAGAAGTACGGGTCGGCCCAGGAGCTGACCGAATTCCTCAAGACCGAGGAGGGCCGAGCCTTTCTGCAGGGGCTCGCCATGCCGCCGGCCGAACGACCGGCGACCGTCCTGCGGTGGATTCGGGCAGGCCTCATCCTGACCTTTCTGGGACTGGCCTTCGTCTTCCTGGGACGGTGGCCGGCCCTCGAGGAGCCGGACCTGATGATCCCCGGCTTCATCTTGACGGCCCTGGGCATCGCCTTCCTCCTGGGCGCGTGGGTCACCCACTGGCTGGGCCGCCGTCTCGGCGGGACGGAATCGAATCGGCCGCCTGCACGCTAAAATGGCCAAGAGGCTCCATGGACGGACCCTACGGACGATACGGCGTCGGCGGGGCGATCGAGGGGGCGCTCGTGAACACGCAGAGCGAGTCGAGGCCAGCCCGACCGTGGGACGAGTCGAGGTTCACGGCCTTCTATGAGGCTACGGCCCCGGCCCTCCGGCGATACCTCCTTCGCGTCACGGGCGATCCCTTGATGGCCGACGACGTCCTGCAGGAGGCTTACCTGCGGCTCCTTCGGACCGTCTTGCCCGAAATGGACGCGGCGGCCCTGCGGTCGTATCTGTTCCAGACGGCGACCCGCCTCGTATACGATCACTGGCGGCGGACCCGTCGGGAGCGGCGGGCCCTGGCATCCCTGCGGCCGGAAGCCGCCCCCTCCAGAGCCGGGCCTCCTGAAGCGGCCGACGTGATGACCGTCTTTCGCAGGCTCTCGGTCCGGGAGCGGGCCCTCCTGTGGCTGGCTTACGTGGAGGAATACGACCACCGGGAGATCGCCCGCATCGTAGGCGTCGGGGAACGAAGCGTGCGGGTCCTCCTGTTCCGGGCCCGCCGAAAGATGGCTCGGCTCCTGGGGAAGCGAGGGGCGAGGGGCGAGTAGTGAATGGCGAGGGGCGAGTAGCGAATGGCGAATGGCGAATGGTCTGTAGTCCGGGGTCGGTGGTCTATCATCCCGCGACCCCGCTCGGGCGAGCGGGGCTGGGATAAGAGGTCAGGGGCGGGTCCATCAACCCAACACCCAATACCCAATAGCTATCCCAGGCAATCCCATGAAGGGTCGGACCTGTGTTTATGAAGACGCCGTGCGCCGGGCGGCCCGGACGGGCCGGTGGGACGAAGCCCTCCGGGACCACGTGGCCGGCTGTGACCTCTGTCGGGACGTCGCCGCCGTGACCCGGGCGCTCCAGGCCCTGGCCCAGATGCCAATCTCCGACGAAGCCCGGCTCCCTGACCCGGCCCTCATCTGGTGGAAGGCCCGGCTCCTGAAAGACTGGAGCATTGCGTCCCCGCGGTTCGGCGCCCTCCTGCGCCTGCAAGACCTGGCCTCGATCCTCGGGATGGCCCTCCTGGCCGGCGTCCTGTGGATGTACGGACCGACCTGGCAGAACGCCTTTGTCCGCTTCTGGATGACCCACGTCCGGGGCCTCGAATTCCCCTTCGCCGATGCGGTCTGGCGGGCCCTGGCCTGGACCCTGTGGGCCATCGGGATCGGCCTCCTGGGGACGGCCCTGGCCTGGGCCCTGGACCTCTTCCAGACGGACGGTAGGTAGGCCGTCGGCCGGTCGTGTGGGGGCCGGGTGATGCTCCGGCGGTGGACCTATGGGCCGACGTCCGGCCGTCTCCCCGCCGGTCCGGGAATTCGGGAGTTCGGCAGTCGGGCAGATAGGTAGATGGGTGTCCACTGTACTGGATAGCTGGGAACGCTGGCCGTGATGCGGGCGTCCGCATTTACGATGCAGATACTACCCTGCCGCCCTTTGCGCCCTCCCCATGCGAGTCCTAATATGGAGAGAAAGCCCAGGGGGCGGCTTATGCAAGCCCGAGAGTTGGCCGAGCGTTGGTATGACCTCTTCCATCGTTACGCCGAGGACCTCTATCCGGGCCGCTACACGCGGGAGAAGTGCCTCGAGCTGGCCGAGATGGCCCTCGAAATTCAAGCCCTCGCCCGCCAGAAGGGCTCGACCATCGTCGTCCACAACTACCTGTATCCCGAATTTCACGAAATCGCCGATAAGGTCGGCGACTCCCTCGGCCTGAGCTACTACGTCCGGGACGCCGGCGCCCGACGGGTCGACTTCCAGGCCGTCTTCTTCATGGCCTCGACGGCCAAGATCATCGTCGGCGACCAGGCCCGGGTCTTCGTCGGCGACACCCCCCAGGCCCTCGGCTGTTCCCTCGTCTTCGGGACCGACTACGAGTGGGTCGAAAACTGGAAGCGGGCCCACCCGGACGGCATCGTCGTCACGTACATCAACAGCGACGTATACACGAAGGCCCTCAGCGACTTCGTCTCGACGTCTCGCAATACAGACGCCATCCTGGTCTATGCGGCCCGCCACTTCCCGGGCCGCAAAATCCTCTTCCTGCCCGACAAGTACCTCGGCTACGTCATGCGGGCCCGGGCGGCCCGTCAGGGCGTCGACCCCGACCTCATCGAAATCTACGAGTACTCCAAGGACGGCTGGAACGCCTGCTGTTACGTCCACGAGAAGATCGGGACCGACGCCCTCACGTGGGCCGTCATGAAGTACCATCGAGAGCTGGCCTCGGGCGAGGCTGAGCTCATGATCCATCCCGAATGCGGCTGTGCGTCCTACTGCCTGAGCGAGGTCGAGTCAGGTCGGATTCCCCACGGGAGCGCCTATTTCCTCTCGACCGAGCAGATGGTTGAGCGGGCTAAGGCGTCCCCGGCCCGGAAGTTCATCGTGGCGACCGAAAAGGGTCTCATCTACCGTCTTCGGAAGGAAGTCCCCGAGAAGGAGTTCGTCCCCGTGGCGGCGGCCTCCGTGTGCGACTACATGAAGGCCAATACCTTTGAGAAGCTCCTGCGAAGCCTCCGGGAAGACCGCATCGAGATCGTCTTCTGCGACGACTGTTGCGACCCCAAAAACCCCTACCAGGACGAGACCGTCGTCCACATCCAACGTTCCGTGGCGGCCCGGGCCCGGCGGGCCATCGAGCGGATGCTGGAAATCCGGTGACGACGCGACGAGCCATCGCCTGGGGCCGATAGGCATTGGAGGAGGCCCCGGGGGCTTCCTTCGGGCTGGGGTTCGGCCTTAACCTTCTCGGGGCCGAGGCGTGGACCCGCCACACCCGGACGATGCGGGTCCGCGTCTGATAGGATGGGGCCTCGTCACGGAATTTCGAAACTTTCACCAGTCCCGCCGGTTATTCTCCTATGGAAGGGACGCTCGGCCGTGCGGCCAGCGTTTTTCGTCGAGTCGTATCCCCGGTTTCCGACGTCGGGTATAGGGGGACCTGCAGTTCTTCATCACCGCATACCCAACACCCAGGGCCGAGTCCCGAATCCGGGGGAGTCCCATGAGACGATGGACCCTCACCCTGGGCCTCCTGAGCCTCATCGCCTGCCACGGGTCCAGCCCGACGACGCCGGGGCCGGGACCCGGCCCGGGACCCGGGCCGGCCGACAACCCCTGGGGCGTCTCCAACGGGGCCGGCTTTCCCTCCCCCCTGACGTCCCAGGCCTTTGAGCTGGCCGCCCAGGCCGGCATCGGGTTCGTGCGCTTCGCCATGGGTCAGGGCCGGGTCGAGCCTCAGCCAGGCGTCCAAAATTACGCTATCTGGGACGCCGTCATCTCCAGGGCCGTGGCCCTGGGCTTGAGGCCGCTCGTGCAGATCGGCTGGCCCCCGCCGTGGAACTCGACGGCCCCGCCGGGCGCCGGCGAAGATGCCATCTTCTATCCTCCGAAGAGCGAATCGGCCTGGCGGGACTTCGTCGCCCGGACGGTCGCCCGGTACCCCGACGTCCTCTACTGGGAATTCTGGAATGAGCCGGACCTCCTGGGTGCTTGGCGGGGGACGCCCGCGCAGTACGCCTACTGGCTCGGGGTCACGGCCCGAGCCGTCCGCGGTGCCAACCCCCGGGCCAAGGTCGTCCTGGGCGGACTCGCCCTCGGTGGACAGCGGCTGGACCCCAACTTTCTGGAGGACATCCTGGGCGACCCCCAGTACCCGGCCGGCCCCAACTTCGACGTCATGAACTTCCACGTGTACCGACCCGAGCGCATGGGCCCCGGAATGGACTACGTGCGCTCGACCCTGGCCCGCTTCGGGGCCGGCGACAAGCCCATCTGGGTCACGGAGACGGGCTATCCGAGCGACCCGACCGAACAGTGGGACCCCCGCTACCGAGGCCCCGAGGGGCAGGCCCAGTGGCTTCGGGACCACCTGCCCTATCTCCGTTCCCTCGGGGCGGCGAAAGTCTTCTGGTTCAAGCTCCACGACGCCGATAACGACTCGGGAATTCGCACTTACGGCCTCCTGGACTCCGACGGCCGACCCAAGCCGGCTTACGACGCTTACCGGGACCTCATCCGGTCGATACAGTGAGGAAGCTCGGCTTCGCCCATCCGAAGATTTAGGGCAAGACGTCTGAAAATTCAGAGGACCGGCGCAGTTTCCCGCAAGCTGGCAACGACTTGAGGGTCCCATACGATACTTCTTCAAAAAGGTAGGCGTGCTTGACTTTGGACGCCGAAGCCTTCAATGTAGGATACGATGGCAATTACAAAACGGACCCTATGGACGCTGGCGATGGCCTTCGGCCTCACGGCGTTCGGGGCCTGGGTCCAGCATAGTGAACACGCCCCACCGTCAGCCGTCCCACCGGAACAGCTCGGGAAGGTGAACTTTCCCGTCTCATGCCGGGGGCGGCGCAAAAGGGATTTGTTCCCCTTCTTCTGGCTTGACCCGGCGAAGGAGCCCTTCACCAAGGCCCTGGCGCACGACCCCGCGTGTGGGATGGCGTATTGGGGCATTGCCTTTATGCGCTCTTCCTGAACGCCACTGCTGTCCCCACCGACAAGACCTTCGCCAACCAGCTTAAGGCCGCCGCTATCCTTGAGCCGTTGTTCAAGAAATACCCCAAGCACCCTGGCGTCGCCCGAGTTCGAGCGGTCCTTGAAGCGGGACCCTAACCGGTTTCGAAGCATTTAGGGCGCCGCCCGGGCCGCAGAGGCCTTCGGCGACCGAACGGCAAAGTGCTCGATTCACGGGTTTTTTTCTTTCGCTCCATGCATCCACATATTGACATCTTGACATCTATCGATACATGATCTATCCTTGTCCCCGACGATGGATGAACAAATCCCGACTCGAAGAGGCCGGACCGATGCCAAAGACCATCCCCCGAGGGGCCGACCCAGCCGACCTGACCTTCCAGCTCCGGGCCCTGGCTGACCCGGTGAGACTCCGAGTCCTGACGTTTTTACTCCGACCCGATCCCCAGTGCTGTCGCTCGGCCCCGGACGTATGCGCCTGTGACATCGAGACGTTCCTGGGATTGTCCCAGCCGACGGTCAGCCATCACATGAAGGTCCTTGTCCTGGCAGGCCTGGTCCGAGCCACCAAGCGAGGCCGCTGGGTTTACTACCGCCTGAATCCGCAAGCCTTTGACGGTCTGATCCGATTCCTTCAGCCGTTCGCAGTGGCCTCGGAAACGGTCGGGTCCGAGACCGCCGACAACGGGTATCAGACGGCGAATCACCTTGGGCTTCAGTAACCCGCAGGCGGGACGCCTGTGCTTCTGGAGGTGGCGGAGATGACATCGAAGGTCTGGATTCGACCTGCTGAACCCTCGGACCTGGGCGTCGTCCAGGACCTGCTGACGGCCTGCGGCCTGCCCACAGAGGGCCTCAAGGAGACTCGTCTATTCGTCTTAGAAATCGACGGCCGGCTGGGCGGCACCGTCGGCTATGAGGCTCGGGGGCCCTACGCCCTGCTCCGGTCTCTGGCCGTCGAGCCCTTGCTCCGCGGCCGGGGCTACGGCCGTCGACTCTTGCGCTTTGCGATCGAGGAGGTCACGGCCCTCGGCTTTCGGGCGGCCTACGGTCTGACGACGACCATCCCCGACTGGCTCCACCGCCTGGGCTTTATCGAAGTCCCACGGGAGCGACTCCCGGCCGAGCTGATAGAATCGGCCGAGCTACGGGGGGCGTGTTGTGCCAACGCTCGGGCCTTCGTCCTCCGACTGAGGGACGACCCGGAAGACGGGTCGACGGATGTCGGTTCGGACGTCCGAGACCGGGTCCGGGAAGCCTACGGCCGAATCGCCGAGAAACAGGCCGGTTGCGGATGTGGCACCAACTTGCTAAGCTCCCGGACGTTTGCCCGATTCATCGGGTATTCGGACCAAGAGCTCGCCGTTATCCCGGAGGAAGCGAACCTGGGCCTGAGCTGTGGGAATCCGACGGCCCTCGCCGGCCTCCAGGCCGGCGAGGTCCTGCTGGACCTCGGTTCGGGTGCTGGCTTCGACTGCTTTCTGGCGGCCCGTCAGGTGGGGCCGAGCGGACGGGTCCTCGGCGTGGACATGACGCCCCAGATGGTCGAGAAGGCCCGGGCCATCGCCCGCCGGCACGGCTTCTCCAACGTGGAGTTCCGCCTGGGCGAGATCGAAAACCTGCCTGTGGCGGACGCCTCCGTGGACGTGGTCATCAGCAACTGCGTGATCAATCTTTCGACCGACAAGCCTCGGGTGTTCCGGGAAGCTTACCGGGTCCTCAAGCCAGGCGGCCGCATCGCCATCTCTGATATTGCCCCGCTTCGGGAACTTCCCCGGTGGGTACGGGGGGGTGTGGCGGCTTACGTGGGATGCGTCGGGGGCGCCGTCCTCGTGGACGAATACCGCCAGATGGTCGAGGCGGCGGGCTTTCGGGACGTGCGAGTCACGGTGAAAGGGGCCTCGGCTTGTACCGACTCGGGGACCCGGGACCCCATCGGTCGGGCGATATACGCCGCTCTGGGCCTGTCCATCGGGTCTTATGTCGTCAGCATCTACGTGGAGGGCACGAAGCCCGGATGACCTTGGCGGACTCCCATAGTTCAGGCGAGAGCCTTACGGGGGTTTCCCACGCCGCCCATATCGTCCGCAAGCAACAGATGGGAGACCCCACCATCGTGGTCCCCCGAACGAAGAGGGCTCGCGGTCAACGACATGAGCCCTATTTTGCATTACTGTGCAAAGCAGGAGGGAGAAGAATGCTTCCACGAGGGAAAGCCGTGCCCCGTCTGCTGTCCTTCGTGGGTTGCATGAGCCAGCAGGGGTAAGGGAGAAGCATACTTGTCGTGTTCCTCGTCATTAACAGACCAGTTTGATAAAGCGGGCCCGTTCCTATTCGGGAGACTGACGTGAGCGAATCCCACCCATCATCTCCGGCCCACGCCTTGGTCGTCGGCGGGACGGGGATGCTCCAGGGCGTCGTCCTGGAGCTGGCCCGGCGGTGCCATGTCGTGTCGGCCATCGCTCGACGGGAAGGTCGTCTGCAAGGATTGGCGAAAGCGACCCGGGACCTTGGTGGGACAGTCTACCCGATAGCCGTCGACTATCGGGATACGAAGCGTCTGACCGTTCCACCTTCCATGGTCTTTTATTCCCGGACCACGGAAGGCTTGGATTTCGGCCTCGTCGGGAGGCCTTGCAGGGCCACCAGGCCCCCGGGGTCGGCCTCCACGACCAAACCTTTTTCGGTCAGCCGCAGGACGGCTTTCTCCCCATGAAGAAGCCGCCCGGCCATCTGACCTATCCCCGACGCCGGGCACGGCTCGGACCCGGCCCGCGGGCTTGCGCCCGCTTTCGCCTGTAGCGCCCTCCGGCCCACACCGACGGCCCCCACGCGCTGCCGGTGCGCCCGAAGACCGCAGGCTCCACAGGACACCGCCCCGGAGGCGCCGTCCCTCTTGAGCTTTGCTTGCTCGCATACGGGACAGCGGCTCGACGTCCCCCGGGGATTCACCCATACCACGGGAATCCCTTCCAGCGCCGCCTTGTAGGCGATATACGCCTGGAGCCGATTGAAAATCCCCCGCGTCACAACATCGATCCGGTTCGCTTCCTTCACGTACCTCAGATTCTCCAGGGCCATCGCCAGGCCCCCGGCCGCCGCATACCGAACAATCCAGGCCGCACACGTATGCAAAAGCTGCCGCAGCCGGGCGTTCATCAACCCGTAGTACTTCGCCCGAAGCCGCCGCCGCGCCTTCCGCCCCCGCACACGCCGCTGGATGACGGCCATCGTCCGCAGATACCGGTTCCTGACCGCCAACCACGCCCCCACCAGCAGCACCATGTACAGGCCCCGCGCCCAGTCCGCCGCGTCCACCGTCCGGGCGTTCACGTCCACCGAAAGCAGACCCCGAACCTCCACGGCACAGACGGGCTTTTCCAGCACGATGTGTGCCCAGAGACCTCCGTCCCGCCAGACCAGTTCACACGCCTTCACCCGAAACCCCTCGCCCAGCCGCCGCCGGAGCCACCCCGTCCCTGCCAGCCGCACCTCCAGCCGGTCCCGCCCCCGGGCGCCCTCCACCGCAACCCGCAGAAAGTACGCCCCGTCCCGTTCTTCGAGCGTCCAGAGGTGTGCATCGTCTAAGTACAGCCGCAGACGCCTTGCGTCGAGTCCCGGCCGCGCCTTCCGGGTTCGGCCCTGCCGCCGCCGGCGCCGGAACGACTTCCAGATGGCCCGCGCCTTTGTGATGGCCGTATACGCATAGTGCGAGGGCGCCTCCGGCCACCGTGCCCGCAGTTCCCCGTAAACGGCCTCGTGCAAACGCTTCCGCCCCGTGATATTGCGCGCCACGGCGACCTCCAAGGCGCGGGCGACCATCGCCTGCCAGACCTCCGCCTGCCGCCGGAGCCGCGCTTCCGCATCGGGCGTCGGTTCCAGTCGGCACCGGACGGTGATTTTCGGCGGTTTCATGGGGTGCCGGCTCCGATTTTTTACCCTATTTTTGCAGAAGGTCGGGAAAAGTCAAGTCTACTCGCCATTCGCTACTCGCCATTCGCCACTCGTCATTCGCCACTCGCTACTCGCCATTCGCTACTTATGTGCCATGAAATTCCATAAAATCCATCGGAAAGCCACAATAAGGTCAGCTGTTGCCAG
>BEHN01000023.1 GCA_002898535.1 bacterium HR11 | reverse complement strand
TTCGGTTGAATCCCCCGCCCTCCAAGCTGAAGGGCGTGTCCATCGTGTTCCAGTAATATGGCGAATGGCGAATGGCGAGTGGCGAGTAGCGAGTGGCGAGTGGCGAGTAGCGAGTGGCGAATGGCGAATGGTCTGTAGTCCGGGGTCGGGGGTCTATTATCCCGCGACCCCGCTCTGGCGAGCGGGGCTGGGATGAAAGGACCCTGCTCTATCAAGCGGGGCTCGGATAAGGGGTCGGGGGTGGGCCTTCGGTCCCAACACCCAATAGCGAATCCCCCATCGGTCTATCGGCCGACCTGCCGAACGGCCGAATTCCCGAATTGCCGGACTGCCGAATTGACCAATGGCCTCAATGGTTTTTCCCATGATCACGACCGACGTCATCCTGGCTCACAACCTGACCCTGGAAGAATACGACCGCATCGTCCAGCTCCTAGGCCGGGCCCCGAACCTCGTCGAGCTGGGGATGTTCTCGGCCCTGTGGAGCGAGCACTGTAGCTACAAGAGCTCTAAGGTCCACCTGCGCCGTTTCCCGACGGAGGCCCCGTGGGTCGTCCAGGGGCCCGGCGAGAATGCCGGCGTCATCGATATCGGCCACGGCCTCACGGCCGTCTTCAAGATCGAGAGCCACAACCACCCGTCCTTCGTCGAGCCCTTCCAGGGCGCCGCCACGGGCGTCGGGGGCATCCTGCGGGACGTCTTCGCCATGGGGGCCCGTCCCATCGCCCTGATGGACGCCCTGCGGTTTGGGCCCCTGGACGTCGTCCGAAATCGCCTCATCATGCACGGCGTCGTGGCCGGCATCGCCCATTACGGCAACTGTGTGGGCGTGCCGACCGTCGGCGGGGACGTTTACTTCGAACCGTGCTACTCGACGAATCCCTTGGTCAATGTGTTCTGCCTGGGGATCGCCCCCCGAGACCGTTTGCACTTCGCCCGGGCCCGGCACCCGGGCCGATCGATTCTCTACGTCGGCGCCGAGACGGGACGGGACGGTATCCACGGGGCCAACATCCTGGCGTCCCGGGCCTTCGACGAGACGGCCGAGGCGAAGCGTCCGTCCGTGCAAATCGGCGACCCCTTTATGGAGAAAATCCTCATGGAAGCCTGCTTGGAGCTCATGCAGGCCGGCCTCGTCGAGGCCGTCCAGGACATGGGCGCGGCGGGCCTGACGTCGTCCTCGGCCGAGATGGCCGCCCGTGGGGGTTGCGGCGTCGTCCTCTTCCTCGACCGGGTCCCCCTCCGGGAGCCCGGCCTGACGCCTTACGAGATCATGCTGTCGGAAAGTCAAGAACGGATGCTCCTCATCCTGAAGGAGGGCGCCGAGGCCGCGGCCGAGGCCATCCTGCGACGGTGGGGCGTGGCCTTCGCCGTCGTCGGCCACCTGACCGACGACGGGCGGCTTCGCCTCCGATGGCACGACGAATGGGTCGCCGACGTCCCCGTGGCGGCCCTCGTCAGCGGCCATCCCGTCTATGACCGGCCCCAGAGACCGTACACGCCGCCCCGGACGGAGACCGTCCCCTGGGAGGAGCCGTCGGACCTAAACGACGTCGTCCGGACGTGGATCGCCTCGGAAGACTTTGCATCCCGCCGATGGATCTATCGTCAGTACGACCATACGGTCCAGATCAATACAGTCCGCCGACCGGGCCACGATGCGGCCGTCCTGCGGGTCAAGGGCACGCCCGTCGCCCTGGCGATGAGCGTCGACGGCAACGGCCGTCTGTGCTACGTCGACCCCTTCGTCGGGGGTCTGATGGCCGTCGCCGAGGCGGCCCGTAACGTCACGGCCGTCGGCGCCCGCCCGATGGCCCTGACGGACTGCCTGAACTTCGGGAGCCCCGAAAATCCGCCCGTGATGTGGCAGTTCCGGCAGGTCATCGAGGGCATGCGGGAAGCCTGCTTAGCCCTGGGCGTGCCGGTCGTCAGCGGGAACGTCAGCTTTTACAACGAAACGGAGGGCCGGCCCGTCTATCCGACGCCCGTCGTCGGGATGGTCGGTCTCATCGAGGACATGGACGCCTTCCCCGTCCCGGTCGCTCACTGGACCCACGTCGGGGATGCCGTCTACCGGGTCGGCCGCATCGTCCCGGTCCTGACGGGCTCGACCTGGGCCCGTCAGCACGGGGTCCTGAATCTGGGCCCCCTGCCCTTCGACATCGAGTACGAAGTCCGCTTCCAGGAGGCCCTCCGGCAAGCCATCCGCCGGGAGTGGCTCCATACCGTCCACGACGTCAGCGACGGCGGTCTCCTGTGGGCCCTCGTCGAGGCCAGCCTTTTGGGCGAGGGCGACCTCGGATGGGACCTCGTCCTGGACCCGCCGGACGGCCGCCTGGACGCCTTCCTGTGCAGTGAGGTCGCCTCGGCGGCCGTCGTCGCCCTGCCGGAAGCGCACCGCCGGGCTTTCGAAGCGGCGATGGACCGGGCCGGCATCGAAGCCCGCTACCTGGGGCGGGTGACGGACGACGGGCGGCTTCGCCTGCGGGTCGGCCGCACGACCCTCCTCCGGCTCGCCGTCCGACCCTGGCGCCGCCGGTGGCTTCGGGCCTTGGAGGACCGCCTACGCTTGGATACTGTCGTCTACGCCCGTTGATAGAATCGTGACAGCGTGATGAAGTGGCCCATAAGCCGCCGGGTATGGCTTCAGGAAGCTGACACAGCCGTTACCATGTCGGACGAGGCGCTGAACGGCTCCCTGAAATCCCGCGTCCCGCATCCGACGGGACCCCGCTCTGGCGAGCGGGGCTTGGACTCGTATCCCCGCGTCTCGCATCTTTCGTATCCCGTATCCTGCAGACCCGATGTGCATGTTTTGGGGTCATCCCCCGTACGAGATGCCTCGGAACGCCGGCGGTCATGCGGGCATCTTCAAAACACGCACATCGGGTCTGCATCGGTCTCCTCCATCTCCGGAGTTCCGGGGCAAATTCATCCATACCGACAAATGAAATCGTAACGAAGCAGAGATGAAGGCATGACACTCGACCCCTTATTCGCCCCGTGGACGACGAGCCATGAGCCATAAATTCCTGCGTCACGTCGTCATGCCGTCACGTCGTCACGTCGGCCCGAAGCTTCTCCGTCTGGCCGCATGGGGCCTCCTGGGGATCGCCGGGATTCGATGGGCCTTCTTCGTCGTACGTGAAGTCCCCCGACCGAGGCCGGGCCTCGTCGCCCTCTACACGGCCGCCCGTCTGGTCCGGGCAGGTAATGGCGTCGAGCGGTTTTACGACGATGAGTGGTTTCAAACCCAGGTCCGACGGGTCACACCGACGGTCCGGGACATCTACCGACCGAATCCCCCGACGGCGGTCCTGCTGGGCTGGCCGTTGGTCGTCTTGGGTATAGACTACGTCGGCGCCCGATGGGTCTGGTCGGTCTTCAGTACGGCCTGCGTCTTGGGCGCCGTCGGCCTGCTGATGCGGGCCGACGGCCTGCAGGGCGCGGGCCTGCCCCTGGCCCTGGCGGGACTTCTGTCGTATCACCCCTGGAAAGCCGACCTGGCCCTGGGCCAAGTGTATGGCCTCCTGTTGGGCCTGCTGACGCTGGCCTGGTACGGGTACCGGCGGGACCGGCCCGCCGTCCTGGGCACGGCCCTGGGTCTTCTGCTGGCCTTCAAGATGACCGGCCTTCTGCTGTGGCCATTACTGGCCGTCCAGCGTCGCTGGCGGGCGCTGGCATGGGCCGCCGGCACGGCCCTGGCCGTGATCGGCCTTTCGCTTCCCTGGCTCGGCGCCGCCGCCTGGTGGGCTTACGGTTCGGTCCTGCTTCACCTGACCGATCATCCCTCGCTGGCCGTGACGGCCTATCAGACCCAGCTCGGCTTCTGCCGGCACTTGTTTGCGCCGGACCCCGTGTGGAACCCGGCTCCCCTGGGGGTAGCGCCATGGCTAAGCGACCTCCTGTGGGCCGCCAGCGTTCTTGGGTTCTTGGGCGGGAGCCTCTATGCGGCTGGCGTCGGGGGCTCGAGCGACGCCGCATTTGCGGCCTTCACCGTGGCCGGCGTCATCCTCAATCCCTACGCCTTGGACTATCACTACACACTTCTTGTCTTACCCATCCTGGTACTGCTGGCGAGCGGCCTCCGAAAGCCGGCGGGACCGACGATGACTGTTCTGACGGCCGCCATCCTCCTGACGGGCTTGAACCTTCCCTACCGGTCGCCGGCCCTGGCCGTCGGGGCATGGGCCCTCCTGGCCTATCCCAAGCTGTACGGCGCCTGGCTCCTGTGGGGCCTGGCGATATGGATGGCCGTCCGAAGGAGGGACGACAGCCGGCTCCCGAGGAGGACGCCGGGATGACGCCCGGTGTTCGGATGGGATGGACACCGCCATGACGGGCGGCGCCGGGACAGGGGGGCGCCAGCATGACTGCCGGCGTTCGAAAGATGGACGCCGGGATGCCGACTGCCACCTGCCTATCTGCCGGCCTACCCATCGGCCCGTTCGGAGGCCGCCCGGCGGAGGCGGTCCATGATGGCCCGGCCCAGGCCGACTTCCGGGACGGGCTCGGCGTAAATGACGTCCAGGCCGGCTTCGTCCAGCCGATGCAGGCAGTCAAACAGCCGGGCCGCCGCCTCCCGAAGGTCCCCCGTCGGCGACAGGACCTCGACGGCTTGAAAGGACGGGTCGGCCGGGGCTTGCCGGAAGGCCAGATAGCCGACCCGGCGACCCGATACCGGGGGCGTCTCGCCGGGTCGGAGAAGATGGACCGGCGTGCGGGGCGCATAGTGCCGGGGCAGTTGACCCGGACTCATCGGTCGGTCCGGGGACCCCGTCGAAAGGGCCACGGGTCCGACGACCGCCTCCAGGGCCTCGACGGGCACGGCCCCCAGGCGGAGGATCGTGACGGCTTCCTCCGTGACATATACGATGGTGGACTCGACCCCGAACTCGCAGGGGCCTCCGTCGATGATGAGGTCCACCTGCGCTCGGAGGGCCGGGGCGATGTGCTCGACTCGCGTGGGACTCAGATGCCCGAAGGGATTCGCACTGGGAGCAGCGACGGGGATTCTGGCAGTCCGGATCAGGGCCTGGGCGACCGGATGGGACGGCCACCGGACGGCGACCGTCGGGAGGCCGGCCGTCACGATGTCCGGCACGACGGGCCGCTTCGGCAAGACGACCGTCAGGGGACCCGGCCAGAAGCGCTCGATGAGGCGGCGGGCCGGCTCGGGGACGGTCTCGCAGAGCCCCTCCAGCATGGCCGGGTCGGCGATGTGCACGATCAGGGGGTCGAAGCGAGGCCGGTTTTTGACCTCGAAGATGCGGGCGACGGCCCGGGCGTCCAGGGCGCAGGCGCCCAGGCCGTAGACGGTCTCCGTCGGGAACACGACGAGGCCGCCGTCCCGGAGGATTCGGGCCGCCTCGGCGATCGTCTCCTCGGTCGGAAGTCGGATCGGAGCGGGCATGACTCGTCCCGAAGTGTAGACCATAGACTATAGACCATAGACCATGGACTGTGAACCGTAGCCGTTTCACCTTCCATAGCAGAGCTGTTCGGTTGGGAGAAATGCGGCTCCCATCCGGGAAAACGGTGGCCCGGCGATCTCGATTGTTCAAGCTTGTTAAGGATGACACCGCCATCCCTGGCGGTGTTCAGAGGGGATTGACACCGCCATAGCTGGCGGTGTTCAGAGGGGATCGACCCGGCCAAGACGGGCGGTGCATGCGGAGGACGCCCGCAGGACGGCGGGCTCTCTACAGAAGCCACCGGCATGACGGCCGGTGGGCCGGGGATCGACGCCCGTCGCCCGACCGGCCGACCTGCCGACTGCCCATCTGCCTATCTGCCGACCTGCCCATCCGCCCACCTGCCTATCTGCCGACCTGCCCATCTGCCGAATACCTGAAACATCGTGCTTTCGTGGAGGTGCCCTTTCTGCTCTCCATCGCACTTCTCACCTCCCGAACAGCTCTGATAGGTCTTTTATGCCCGGACCACGGAAAGCTTTGTGTCCTTGACGAAACGGCCGGTATCGGGGAAAATGGGAACCCTCAAGGGTTTTCTCGCATTTCGCCTACGGGAGGTGTTCGATGCGCTTGAAGACTCATGGGGTGATGGGGATCGCTCTCTTGCTGAGCCTCTTCGTGGGGTCCGCCCGGCCGGCCGGGTTCGCCCTCTTTGAAGCCGGGGCCCGGGCGATGGCTCGGGCCGGGGCCTTCGTGGCGACGGCCGACGACCCGTCGGCGATATTCTTTAACCCGGCTGGCCTGGCGTTTCAAACACCGCGGTGGCAAATCTACGGGGGGGCGACGCTGATCGTGCCCAACGCCAAGTTCGAGGGCGCCAACCCCTTCCCGGGGGACGGCGTCACACACGACCTGAAGACGAAGGTCTTCCTGCCCCCCAACCTATACGTGACTTACAAGGTCCACGACCGCATCACGGTGGGCCTGGGCCTCTTCTCGGCCTTCGGCCTGGGGACCGAATGGGAGGACCCGGCGAACTTCACGGGCCGCTACCTCTCCTTTGACTCCAGTCTCCAGACCTTCAGTCTTCAGCCGACGGTCGCCGTGAAGGTGTCCGACCAGTTGGCGATCGGGGCCGGCCCAGAGGTTCGCTTCTCGAAGGTCACCCTGAATCGGTACTTGCCGTTCTTCGACCCCTTCCGGTTTGCCGTCGTGGATGCCGCCCGTATCCGTCTGGAGAGTGACTGGACCCTCTCGGTCGGCTTTGCGGCCGGCATCCTTTACAAGGTCACGGACCGCTTACGTTTCGGCATTACCTACCGGCATCACATGACGCCGGACCTGGAGGGCGATCTGAGTCTGGAACGACTGCCGACGGGCAATCCCCAACTGGACGCCCTGCTGAGCGCCGCCCTCCCGCAACAGCCCCTGAAGGCCCGGGCGGCCCACTTTGCCTTCCCCAAGGAACTCATGTTCGGCGTGGGCCTTTCCCCATGGGCGACGTGGGACTTCGAACTGGACGTCTACTGGACCCAGTGGAGCCGGTTCGAGTCTATCTTCCTGGAAGTCCCCGATCAGCCCACGTTCAATCAGGAGGTCTCGGAAGAATACAAGGACACCTTTACCGTCCGGTTCGGCGTCGAAAAGCGCCTGACCGACCAGTGGAGCCTCATGGGCGGCTTTTACTTCGATGAGAACCCCGTCCCCATCCAGTCCGTCGACCCCGTCTTGCCGGACGCCGACCGATGGGGCGTGACCCTGGGGGTCGCCTACCGGCGGGGCGCCTGGCGGGTCGAGCTGACCGAGTTCCTGCTGTTCTTCCGGAACCGGACGGTCACGCCGGACCGATGTGACGCCGAGCAGGTCGTCTGCAATCGGGGCTACTTCGGGACATACAAGAACTTCACGAACCTCCTGGGCATTAACGTCGGCTACCAGTTTTAACCGCAACATTGGGCGGTAGGGAGGTGCACCATGCTACGACGTTCGTCGGTGGTCTTCATCGTCGTCTTGGGGTGGACGGGATTCTTCGTCGGGGCGACGGCCCAGGCCCAGGTGGACTTTTCCCGATTCTATGCCATCGGGGACAGCCTGACGGCCGGATTTTCGCACGGCTCCCTCGATGAGCTCTTCCAGCAGTTCAGCTATCCGGCCCTGATCGCCCAGCAGGCCGGCGTGACGGACTTTCAACAGCCGCTCGTGTCCGACCCGGGCCTGCCGCCCCGGCTGAAGCTCTTGGCTTTGGTCCCCTCGCCGGTCATCCAGCCCGTGTCCGGCCAGGGCATGCCGCGCAACCTGAATCTCCCGCGACCCTACAACAACCTGGCCGTCCCCGGAGCGACCCTGGGGGACGTCCTCCTGACGGTCAGTCGTCCCGACAATCCCCTCTTCGACCTCATCCTGCGGAGAATCGGCACACAGCTCCAACAGCTCATCGCCTCGAATCCGACGTTCGTCATCGTCTGGATCGGCAACAACGACCTCCTCCCGGCGGTCCTGACGGCGACGCCCATCGAGGGCCTCACGATCACGCCCCTGACGGTCTTTGCCCAACGGTTCCAGCAGTTAGTCGGGGGGCTGAAGGCGGCCCTGCCGAACGCGAAGGTCCTCTTCCTCAACCTGCCGGACCCGACGAAAGCGCCCTTTGCGACGACCATTCCGGCCTGCGTGTTCAGCCCGACGACCCGCCGGTGCCTGACCGACCCCCAGGGGAACCGGATCCCCCTGATCGGTACCCGGGGACCGATCCCCTTCGACAGCCTGATCATCCTGCCGGCCTCGGCTCTGCTGGCCCAGGGCTACGGCATTCCGGTCAACCTGGGCGGCAACGGCCAGCCCCTACCGGACAACGTCGTCCTGTACCCCGACGAGATCACGGCCATCCGTTCGAGCCTGGACGCCTTCAATAACGTGATCAGCCAGCAGGTCCGAGGAGCCGGCTACGAGTTGTTTGACTTCAAGACCCTGTTCGACCAGATTGCCCGGGAGGGCTACAACGTGGGCGGCATCGACCTGCGGCTGGACTTCCTGACGGGGGGCCTCATCAGCCTGGACGGTCTGCATCCGACGCCCCTGGGGCATGCGGTCCTGGCCAACGAGATCATCCGTTTCATGAACCGGCAAATGAAGACGGATTTGAAGCCGGTCGACCTGCGGCCTTTCATCACGGGGGAGAAGGGCGGATACCCGGCCGGCCAAGGCGCCGTGGGCTACTCGTTCGTGTTCTCAAAGGAGGCCTACGAGGGGCTCCTTCGACTGCTGGCTCCTGAGGCGGCCGCTTACGCCGTCCGTCCCGCTTCGATGGAATCGGCCCTCCCGCCGTGGATCCCCCGGCACGACTCGCCGGCCGACCGGCGCCGGCCATAAGATATGTCCGTAACGGCGGAACGGCGTGCAGAGCCCACCCCAGCCCCGCTCGCCGGAGCGGGGTCCCGGCGTGGACGCCCGCAGGACGGCTGGCTCCTGGGGTGGACGCCGACATAATGGGCCGGTATCGGGACAGCGGGGATGCCGCCCGTGATAGCGGCGTCTCGCTCTCCTGGATGTCCATTCGGGCTGGGCCGTGATCACGTATCGGGACCTCATCTCGTTGGACGACTTGCAAGCTTGCATCGACCTGCAGATACGGGTCTGGGGTTTTGACCCGATCGATGTCGTCCCGCTTCCCATCCTGCTGATCACCGGCAAGTACGGCGGCTTTCTGCACGGGGCCTTCGACGGGGACCGCCTCATCGGTTTCGTCTACAGCCTCCCAGCGCGAGGTCTCCACCGCTGGCTCCAGTGGTCCCACATGCTGGCCGTCGACCCGGCCTACCAGGGTACGGGCATCGGCGCCACGCTGAAGTTCCGTCAAAAGGCCTTCGCCCAGACGCATGGTTACGACTTAGTCGCCTGGACTTTTGACCCTCTGGAAGTGAAAAATGCCTACTTCAACTTCGAGAAGCTCGGCGTGGTCGCCCGCCTGTACGAGCCCAACGTGTACGGGGTGACGACCAGCCGTCTCCACTGGCAATTGCCGACGGACCGCCTCGTGGCCGAGTGGTGGGTCATCGTCGAACGGGACGCCCTGTGGTCGGGGCCTCTGGAGGAAGCCTATCCCCGTGTGCCGGACCTGGTATGGCAAGACGGGCGACCCTATCCCCTGGACGTGCCGGCGACGCCGTGGCCGGAGATATTCTGGACGCCGGTCCCTCCGGTGGACGCATACCCGGCGGATTGGGAGGCGGCCCGTTCATACCGGGCCTTATGGCAGAAGACGCTTCGCGAGGTCATGACCCGGGCCTTCTCGGCCGGTTACGTGGCCGTCCGCTTCGTCCGAGCGCTTCCTGACATGCCGGTCCCGGCTTACCTGGTCGTCCATCCCGAGACCCTGCGTCAGCCGTTACCGGACTGGTAAGCTCGGCAGTACGGGAACTCGGGAGTCCGGCAGTTCGGGAATTCGGCAGTTCGGCAGATGGGCAGGTCGGCAGTTGGGTCGATGGCGGGATGAACCGAGCAGACAGCCGTCTGTAGGAGGCGCCCGGAATGCCCCCATCCCAAAATAGAGGGACCTCGGGGACCTGCCTCGGAGGGCCTCGAGACCCGGCCTCCCTCCGATGAGCGAGGTCCCACTCGGGCGTCTATCTGACGCATGACCCGCATGGCCGACCTGCCGACCTGCCCATCTGCCGAACTGCCGAATTCCCGAACTGCCGGACTCCCGAATGGCCGGGTAGAAACGATGCATGCGGACGTCATCATCGTCGGGGCCGGACCGGCGGGCCTGACGGCTGGCATCCGGCTGGCGGAGGCCGGCTGGTCGGTCCTCGTCCTCGACCCACGGGTGCCCTTCGAGAAGCCCTGCGGGGGCGGTCTGACGCCTCGTGTCTGGGACTGGCTCCCCGTGGACAAGGCGGCCTTCACGACCCGTCGGGACGTCGACCGGGTCGTCCTCCGATTGGACGACGGCCGTCCCGTCGAGGTCGAGCTCCCGAAGCCCCTGAGCATCCTGTCCCGTCGGGAACTGGGGGCTCGGCTCCTGGAGCGATTTCGGGCCGCCGGCGGCGTCTTCCTCCCGTACCGGGCCCGGGACGTCGAAGACCGGTTCGGTCAGTGGCATGTACACGCTGAATCGGACGAAACCGGGGAGGAAGCTAACCGGCTGATAGGCAGGTCGGCAGACAGGCAGATAGACAGCATTCGGGATGCCCGTCGGGACGGTGATCGACCGGTGGACGGCCGGTCTCCTCATGGGCTGAACGGCCGAACAGCCGAGTTCCCGCATTCCCGAACGGCCGAACGGCCGTCTCTAACGGTCCTCCGGGCCCGATGGCTCATCCTGGCCGACGGCGTATATGGGCTCAGTCGGAAACGATGGGGCCACTTTACGTCGGCCGCCGACTGGACCCGCACGGTCGGGTACCTGATCCCCGGGACAGACGGTGCCATCCAGATTCAGTTCTGGAGCGGCTGGGACGGCTACGCCTGGGTCTTCCCCCGGGCGGACGCCACGTCGGTCGGACTCTGTGACGCCTTACGGGGTCGGGCCGGTCCTCTGTTTCGTCACTTGGACGCATGGGCGACCTGCCTGGGATGGGACCCCGGGTCGGCGACTCAACGTTATGGCTACCTGATCCCGTCCCCGACGATGACCCGCCCGTGGTTTCCCTTATGGGGCGACCGATGGGCCCGGATCGGGGATGCCAGCGGGTTTGTGGACCCCATCACGCGGGAGGGTATCTTCTATGCGGTCCAGGCCGGGCACGTCCTGGCCGAGGGCATCCTCCGGGGAACGTTTCCCTCGGCGTGGTCAGCCTGGCTTGAGCGGACGCGATGGCCCGAGTGGCGGTCGGCCGCCCGATGGCGCCGGTGGTTCTATCGACCCTGGTTCCTACGGGCCATGCTGGCTGGGACCCGATGGGGGCGTCTGTACCGCACTCTTCAGGGCGTGCTGGTCGGGGACGTCCCTTACTCGAAGCTGGTCGAGGCCGTCCTGTGAAGTATCTCCGCTTTCGTGTCGCCGACTATGTCTTGGCTGTGGACCTGACGTGGGTCCATCGGGTCGTCTCGGTGAGCGACGTGACGGCCCTGCCGACGGCCTACGTCTGGGGCGGCACCCGGTGGCTTCGGGCCGACCGCCTGGGGCCGGCCCCGGCACAGGGCGAGACGATCGTCCTCCTGGCTTCTCAGGACGTGCACCTCGGATGGCAGGTCGGTCGGGTCGACGGCATCGACGAGGTCGCCGAAAGCGACCTGCATCCGATCCCCCGCGGCTGGCTGGACCGGGGCATCCCGTGGGTCACGCACCTGTACTTTCGGGACGAGATGCCCGTCTATGTCGTCCACCTGCCGACCCTCCTCCAGGTCTGGACGGACCGGGCTCCTGCGGAGGCGTCCCCATGAGGCTGATGGGCTTTCAGTACCGGTACTCGCCCCGTCGCTACGCCATCGACCTCCAGCGGGTCTTCCGCATCCTGGACCGGCCGGCCGTCTATCGGGTCCCGTGGAGTCGGCCGACTCTACGAGGGATCTGCCGTCTCGACCGATGGGTCGTCCCGGTCATCGACCTGCGGGAACCCTTAGGCGACGTCCAGGGGGATATCACGGGAACCTTTATCACTTATATGGAGAGCGAAGTCCTCGTCGCCTTCCCGGTCGGCGAGATTTTCCCCTCCTTCGGGCGGGACGACATCCAGAAGGTCGTCCGTCAGACGGACGTCCCCTTGTGCCCGTACGAACTCCATACGAGATATGGCCTCTTTCACTTCGTCGACATGAAGACCCTATTAACCCGCCACTTTGGGGACTTGTGGCAGTGAATCATGACGTCACGTCGTCCCGGAAGGCCCACGTGTCTACCCGGAATTGCTCCAGGAAGCGGACGTCCCCCTGGAGGAACAGCCGGATGTCGGGGACCCGGAACATCAACATGGCCAGCCGCTCGATCCCCAGGCCGAAGGCAAAGCCCGAGTACACCTCGGGGTCGATACGGACTTCTCGCAGGACGTTGGGATGGACCATGCCGGCCCCCAAGACTTCCAGCCATCCCGATTGCTTGCAAGCCCCGCAGCCCCGGCCCCCACAGAGGAGACACGACATGTCGACCTCGGCACTCGGCTCGGTGAACGGGAAGTAGCTGGGCCGAAACCGCATCTTGCAGGCCGAGCCAAACAGACGCTGCAGGAAGTAAGCCAGCGTGCCCCGCAGGTCGGAAAAGCGAATCCCCCGGTCGACGACCAAACCTTCGATTTGATGAAAGACGGGGGCGTGCGTGGCGTCGGGCTCGTCATGTCGGTAGACCTTGCCCGGGACGATGACCCGGATCGGGGGTCGGTAGCGTTGCATGACACGGATCTGGACGGGCGAAGTGTGAGTCCGCAGGAGCCACTCGCCATGGATGTACAGCGTGTCCCACATGTCCCGGGCCGGATGGTCCGGGGGAAAGTTGAGGGCCCCGAAGTTGTAGTAGTCCGTCTCGATCTCCGGCCCGCTGACGACGGCGTAACCCATTTCCAGGAAGATGTCTTCGATCGCCTGGCGGACCTGCTGGATGGGGTGGGCGGCGCCCCGCCAGTAGGGCGTGCCGGGGAGGGTCCAGTCGATCCGCTCCTGCTCTAATCGTTCCTCTAACTGGGTCTCCTGCAGGCGCCGCTGGCGCTCGGCAATCTCGCGCTCCAGCCACTCCTTCAGCTCGTTCAGGAGTTGGCCCGCCCGAGGACGGACATCGGGGGGCAAGTCGGCCATGCGCTTGAACTGCTCCCGCAAGAACCCCCGTTGGCGCCCAAAACAGCGGACTCGGATGTCCTGTAGGTCGCTCTCCGAACGGGCGTCCTGAATTGCGCGACGGATGTCTTCCCGGAACCGGGCGATGGTGCTTTCAAACTCTCGCCAATCCATCGGACCGTCATGCGGGGGGACCCGGCGGGGCCAGGGCCGCTCGGGCTTGCTCGACGATGGCGGCGAAGGCCGGTGGGTCGGTCACGGCCAGGTGGGCCAGCATTTTGCGGTTCACGGCGATCCCGGCCTTCCGAAGGGCGCCCATGAACTGACTGTAGGTCCACCCCAGCGGACGCACGGCCGCGTTGATGCGGACCTGCCACAGGCGCCGGAGCTGGCGCTTCCGGAGGCGCCGGCCCTCGTACTCATGGAGCCACTTGCGCATCACGGCGATGCGCATCATGTGGTACGAGTTCTTTCGCTTTCCCCAAAAGCCCTTGGCCTCTCGGGCCAGCTTCTTCCGCTTGTACCGACGTTTGGGACCACGTTTCACACGGGGCATCGCAAAGCCTCATAACAGGGCCGTTCGGGAGGTGAGAAGTGAGATGGAGAGCGGAAAGGGCACCTCCACGAAAGCACGATGCTTCAAGCATTCGGCAGATGGGCATTTGGCAGATGGGCAGGTCGGCAGGTCGGTCGATGGGCCGGTCGGGTGACTGGCGTCTATGGAACACCGGCCGTCATGCCGGTGGCTTCCGTAGAGAGCCCGCCGTCATGGCCGTGTCGATCCCATCTGAACACCGCCAGTCATGGCGGTGTCATATCCCCTCTGAACACCGCCAGGGATGGCGGTGTCATCCTTAACAAGCTTGAACAATCGAGGTCGCCGGGCCATCGTTTTCCCGGATGGGAACAGCATTTCTCCCCACCGAACAGCTCTGAACTCGTCTCAAAAGTCCCTGATCTCAGCGAGAGAGAAGCTTTAGATCAAGGCCCTCACCCTACCCTCTCCCCCAGGGAGAGGGTTTTGAGATGAGTTCAGCGATATCCGACCACAGACCATGGACCATAGACCCCCTGGGCCCAAGCCGGTCTATGGTCTGGGGTCTATGGTCGGATTTATTTTTCACGACCCCGTTACGTCGTCACGTCATCGCGCCGTCACGAAGCTTGAAGCATGCGGCGGGCCCGACGGGCATCACCGGGGGCCATCGGCTTGGGATGCCGCAGATGACGCTTGCGCTTGGCCGTCTTTTTCCGCAGGAGGTGACTCCGCGAGGCCCGGTAATGCATGACCTTACCCGTCGGCGTGATGCGAAACCGCTTGGCGGCCGCTCGCTTCGTCTTGGCCTTCGGCACGGCAGTCACCTCCTCCTCATACGGCAGTAGGGCAGTACGCAATAAGGCCGTCGGCCCTTCAGGACTGGGTGGCCGGGGATGGCCCCTTGCAAATTGATTAGAACCAGTCTCATAAATCCGACGAGACCGGGATCGGACCCTCGACATCCGACCCCAGACCATGGACCATAGACCCCTTGGGCTCAACCAGGTCTATGGTCTGGGGTCTATAGTCGGATTTATGAGATCGCTTGTAGAAAGAGATACAGCCGAGAGCCTCCGAACCCGCCATCCCTGCAAGTCACTTGGCCCGGGGGCTTAAAATGGCCGTGATATTCGGGCCCTCCAGTTCGGGAGGTCGCTCGACGTGGGCGACCTCCGCAAAGCTGTCCAGGATCCGACGCATCATCTGAAGCCCGATGTCCTGATGAGCCCGCTCCCGGCCCTTCATGCGGACCGTGACCTTGACCTTATCGCCCTCGGCCAGGAATCGCTCGATTTGCCGGCGCTTGACCTCGTAGTCGTTCCCGGAGATGCGGATCGTAAACTTAACTTCCTTGATATCGACCTGCCGCTGCTTTCGCCGGGCCTCCCGCTCCTTCTTCTTCCGCTGATAAAGCCACTGGCTGTAATTCAGCAGACGGCATACAGGCGGCTTCGCGTCCGGGGCGACCTCCACCAAGTCGAGGCCCCGTTCCTCCGCAATCGCCAGGGCCTGCTCCAGGGGCACGATGCCGATCTGCTGCCCCTGTTCATCGACGAGGCGAACTTCCCGCGCCCGAATTTGCTGGTTTACCCGGAAGGTCTGGAACGGTTGCGCCACAAGCTGTACGACCCACTGTGTCAGGATGTGGACATCATGTTAAGCTCGGAACGGCCCCCTGTCAAGACGCGCCCCTGTCACCGGGACGGGAAATGGGACGCCCCGACGCCCCCGAGAACCCCCGCAAAACGCCTCTTTTCTGCGAAATCGGACCCCGAGTTCCCGACCCGGGACATGGGGCCGGGTTTTAAAATGGGCTCGAGTCGTTTATCGAGGCGGCTTTCGCATGGGCGGCATCATCTTTTCCCAATTCATTTCCTGGTACCCGGCCGGGGGCCGGAACAGGTCGTCGCTCAGGGGCTTGCGTTCGATCTTCGTGACGACCCACGTAGCGTCCTTCGCCTCTACTTTCAGCGGAAAGGCACCGCCCTCGACGAGCCCCTTCAGCTCCGGATGAGCGGCCAGCAGAGCCGCCAGCTTCGCTCGGTCGAGCGATGGGAAGGCGGCCCCGAGTCCCGCCCGACCGCCTTGTCCGCCCATGCCGAAGAAGCCCAGGCCCTGGGCCAGACACATGTCGACTTGCTGGGAGCCCTCGCCGAACAGCCAGTGCTCGCAGGGATAACCGGCGACGGTCTCCTTCCGACCCGTTTGGACGATCTTGGGGAACTTCTCGGGCCGGGTCTCCTCTTGAGACAAACTCCGGGTCATTTCTCGATAGTTCATGACCATGTACATCTTCTGCGTCGGCATGACGGTCGTCATCGTCCCGGCGTCGGTGTCGACGATGATATAGCCCTGCAGGGCCTTTCCCTCGGCCCCCGATGGCGATTTCTTCGACTGAAAGGATGTCGGCTCCCACCGGGCCTTGTGGCCCTTGATGGAGTACGTCACCTCCGCCGTCGCCTCGGGGGTCGTCACCTGATATAGGATGACGCCCTCGAAATCCGAGGCGACCGCCTCGGGTCGGCCGGGGCCGATGGCCAGAAGCGCCATGAGCGCTACCCACCCCGCCATCGAGCGGATGCGGGGACCCACGATTGAGGTCCTGCCTTTCATAGGGAACACCTCCATGCTTCTCTGCCTCATCAGAGAGCGGCTCACGAAAAGATTGTCGGACGACCCCGCCGGGACGTTGTTTCCCGACGACCCGTCATCTGTACATAGCACCTCGGAACACCACCGGGGACGCCGGCGTTATCCCTTCACCCCCATTCCGCATTTCCCGTCTTGCATCCTGCATCTCGCATCTTGTATCTTCCTTACCCTTGTATCTTCCTTACCCTCTCTGCAACTCCCGTGTCTCGGAGGGAGCCCCATGAGGGTCCGTATCCCGGATTGGCTCGCCCGTCGCCTGGGAAAGTCGGAGCCGGTCCTCGAAATCGAGCCGCCCGGCTTATTCGACGACATGCCGGAAGGGCTGAAGCAGTTTTTGATCTTCGTATTGGCGTTCTTGGCCTTGGGCCTTGCCGTTTTGTTCCTGGCCGCCACGATGACGATGTATTGATAAAAGATCAGAAATTATCGGTCCCGTGCGTCGGGTCCCGGGGAGGCCCGGGCCGGCGAGGCGGCCCCCACCCCCGTGCCCGCATCGGTTTCGAGGGCATGATAGAAGCCTGACAGCAGGGCATACGCGAGGGACCCGCCGGCGATCAGGCCGGTCAGAAATCGGGTCTCGGCGTGGTTCCAGGCCGTCGCGAGACCCAGGAACCACTCGAAGACCATGAGACTCCAGGCGACCAAGGTCCCGTACCCCAGGGCCTTCATCCGCCGACGGGCCCACGGAGCCGCCCATCCGGCGAGCCACCCCACCCACAGGCCCGTGTAGAGGCCGCTACATCGCTGGCACACGCCCAGGGGTCGGCCGTCGATGTGGAAGGTCCGGTCCGGCCGTTGATGGCAGACCAACCGCAGGCACACGTAGCTCCCATGCGCTAACGCACCCCAGAGGCCGGGGCGGTCCGACCAGAAGGCCGGCATCAGCCAAGCCAGGTTCCAAAACGTGAGGAGGACGCCCGTCGCTATGAGGAGGAGCCGGTACAGGGGCGAATGCTTCAGCATCGTCCCAGATCCTGCGAGGGACAAGATACAGGATGCGGGATGCGAGATACAAAGGAACGAAGTGACGATCCACGGCCAATGGGCCGATAGAGCCCTGGATGGCAGGGCTTTTGGGACCCTCGGCCGAATTGCCGAACTGCCAAACTGCCCTTTACTTGAAAAACCGTCCTCTCCAAAGGGTCGGAAAAGCCGAATCCATGCGGTTTTTCACCAACCGAACGGCCCTGTCATTCAAGTCCATTCATCAAAATCCGCCTATAGTATTTCAGTGCTTGGATGCGTCCCTCCACAAACGACACATGGGCCGGGTCTGCCTCCTGCCCGTAGAGCCGACGGTGCCAGGCAAACTCGGCTCTACGATAGGTCCACCACGCCTTCTGAGCTGACCTCAAAGCCCGGCGCGCCTCGGTGGCGTCCTGGGGGGTCAAGCACAGTGGCCCAGGCTCCCCCGCACAGAACCTTTCTAATAACTTTTGGAAGTCCAGCTCCCGCAAGAGTGCTCGATACGCCTGAGCGAGCTCTCGGTCCCGGGCCCGCAGTAGGGGCGACCGGCCGGTCGCCCTACCATCGGAGGCCCTCTTCTCCTTTCGCTGGACCCGGTCTCCGGGGCCTACCCCCGCCTGCGCCAGTTCCAGATATGACTGGAGCCGTAAGACCCGTCCCTTCACGAGTTCCATCCTATCATCGGCCGCCATGACCAAATACATCGTACCACTGGGTATTGCGTAAAGCCGGTCCAGCCAGACCGACTCAGCGTTGCGGAAGGCGACCCAGGCCGTCTGAGCTCTTTGCAAGTCCTGCCGGCCCGGCGGGTCTAACACGCGCATCAGGGCCTCATACGTCCGCTGGAGTTCTTGTTCCCAGGCCTGCGTGGCTTCTACAGTACACTGGACCATACCGTCCGTCGTGGGGTCTCGGGCGATGCACTCCTCAAGTTGCCGGTCGATAGACGTTTCAGGGGGCTTGCCTGCCGCCGCCTCCTGGCCGAGGGCTCCCGGTAGCAGTCCCAATGGGCCTATGGCCCAAAAGACCCAGCCAGCCAGGAACCCGAGACCTCCCCAGCCAGCCCGCCGGGAGGCAAGGGTATGGCGGGTCATACCCGCGTCATGAAGGGAGAGACTCTCCATCACGGTCCTCCACCCTCGCCGACGACTTCCCCTGATGCCAGCCGGCAGGGTCCAGCCTTGCAGACGCCGCCGGCGACGTCGGTGCCAGGGACGGCGACTGATAGCCCATTTCCCCTACGGGCCTACTGCCCATCGGCTCATCGGCAGGACTGAGCCCAAAACTGCTCGCAGTACTCCCGTAGACGGGCGAGGCGATTTAGCCATCCCCGCAAGAATTTTATCTGATCCGGCCTTTCGCACACCCTCTGGTAAAAGAAACGTTCCCGTAGTTGCAGGACTCTCTCGACCACGGCCCGCACACCACCCTGCTCTTTGAGGCGCTCCACGGCCTCTTGGGTCTGCCGATCCCACCGGCCCGTCACCGGTACACCCAACGCTTTTTGAAGGAACTGGATAGCTCTCCCCACTCCTGAGTTTACGGCGAGGTCAAAGATCACCACGTTGAGGGGGGTCGGTAACGAGTCGCAGTGTGCCGCCTTCCAATACTTCTCCTGGTAGATTGCCAAAGCCTCCTCTTTGGTAATAAGTTTAATATCTTGGGGGTTCATGCCATGTTCCTTCCGCCACGCATCATAGGTCTTCTGCGTGATGCCCAGGTTGGTGGGACCTCCGGGATCGGAGCGCTTGTTCGAATAACCGCCCTCGACTCCGAAGACGAAATTAACGGCTTCATCAAACCCGACCATGGCGTATAAGTTGGGCAGCACATCCGCATTCGGCGGATAGATCGTCCCAGGCACCGGCTCCTTAAGAAGCCAGTCCTTAAACCAGTCCCTGGTGCATGCGGGGCTCACATCATCCGTACCCGACCGAAGGGCCGTCGAAGGCGGCGGCCAGGTCCCGAAGAGTTTCGACCCCGTCGCCCGTTCGTAGGTGTCCCGCGCCGACATCGGCGAGGGCGCCGCCGAGGAAGGGTCCCGCCGGACCGGAATCCAAAGGACCTGGCCCGGGAAGATGTGGTCGGGGTCCTGGATGTGCGGATTCGACTTCAAGAGGTCCCGGACCGAGACGCCGAATCGCCGGGCGATACCGCTCAGCGTGTCCCCCGGCCGGACGGTGTATTCCGAAGCCGACCCGGTGTCTCGTCCCCAGCCGATGTCCGGCCATCCGCCACCGACCCGCCGAATCCCCGTCATGGCCGCCTCCGTGCGCTGGGCTCGTCTCGGGGCGTCTGCCCCTCACCCCTCCATGCGTCTCCGTGAAAACGGTCCCGGAGGCTCGACGGACGCCGCCAGCCCCTCCCCAGGATGTGCCGTATGGGCGACGAGAGGAACGGAGCGACGGGGTGACGAGGGTAAACGGCGAATGGGGAGAATAGATCCCCCTTTCCCTATTTCCCTACCTCCCTATTTCCCTGCCCCTACAGACGATGGGCCTCAGGCCAGAAGTGTCTTGTCCCTCCGTCGTTGGGGACGTACAATGTCCGGCCGTGAGAATGCTGAGTTCGAGACGTCGAAGTCAGGAAGCGGGGATCGGGCACCGGTCCCCTTATCTGCGGGCGCGAGCGATGTGTCCAAGAAAGTGCGGGTGGCTTGCGGTTCTGACGGGAACGACGGTCGGCTTCCTCTTCTTCGTGGGTTGGTCCAGGCTGGGGGCGGACCCGAAAGGGGCAGCGCCGACCGCCGCGGGTGCACCCAGGGTCGTCATCCTGGGCTTTGACGGGGCTGATGCATCCACGGTCGAGCGTCTCCTGCGTGAGGGCCGCCTGCCCCACCTGGCCGAGCTGGCCCGGGGGGGCACGTACCGGCCGCTTCTTCCCACGAATCCGCCCCAGACGCCCGTTTCGTGGTCTTCGATGGCGACGGGTCTCACGCCGGGTCGGACGGGCATCTTCGACTTCCTCAAGCGGGACCGGCGGACCTATTATCCGGCCTTCGCCTTGAACGAGGAAGCTCCACGGGCGTTCCTGTTCGGCCGAGCGAATGGGCCGATCGCCGGGGGCCTGATCGGTCTGGGGGTCGCGCTCCTGGTGTGGGTCAGTTTCCGGCGGCGGACGAAGCGGCGAGTCTGGGTCGGAGTCCTATCCATCGGCCTGGGGGTCGCCGCCGGCGTTTGGGCCGGCCGTCTGGCGTCTCGGTATCTCCCCTATCAGATTCCCCGGGCCGTGAATCACCGCCAAGGCACGCCCTTCTGGGCCATCGCCGACCGCCACGGCTTGCGAGCTTATGTCGTCCGCTACCCGACGACTTTCCCGGCCGAAAAGCTCCGGCACGGCTTCATGCTGTCGGGCCTCGGCGTGCCGGACATCCGGGGCACCATCGGGCAACCGACGATTTACACGGACGACGCCAGCCTTCTGGCCCAAGCCAACGAGTTCAGCCTGAAGGTCGAGCTCGTCGACGTCGTCAACACGGGCGGGCGCATCCGGACCGTCGTGTGGGGGCCTCGGAACAAGCTGTACTGCGACACCCGGCAGGCGGACTGCCGGGCTTTTCTGGAAAAGCGGGGCCTGCCCGTCCAGTTTCAGGAACCCCTCGAGATCCACGTCGATTCGACCGCCCGGACGGTCACGGTCCGCTATCGGGACCAGGGCGCCACGTTGAGGCCCAAGGAGTGGTCCGACTGGTTTGTATTTACCTTCCAGGTCCATCCCCTCCTGAAGCTTCGGGCCATCGGGCGGTTTTACCTGATTCGACTGGAGCCCTTCCTGATGTTGTATCTGTCCCCTCTCCATTTCCACCCGGAGAGTCATCCGATCCCCTTTGCGTGGCCGCCGGACGGGTCTGACTGGCTCATGCGCCAGGTCGGTCTCTTCAAGACGATGGGCTGGGACATCGATACGTGGACGATCACGTCGGGCGTCGTCGACGAGGACCACTTCCTGGAGGACGCCGCCTGGACGGTCGAGAAGCAACGGCAGATCCTGCGGACCCTGCTCGCCCGGGACGACTGGGACCTCTACGTGCAGGTCTTCGACTTCACGGACCGGGTCCAGCACGTCCTGTGGCGGCTGATCGACCCCCGGCATCCCCTGTACGACCCAAACCGGGCTCAGCGGTACGCTCAGGCGATCGAGCGGGCCTATGAGACGATGGATGCCATCGTCGGGGAGGTGATGGAGCGGCTCCCGCCCGGGAGCCGACTGCTGGTCGTGTCTGATCACGGCTTCACGTCATTCCGACGGGGCATGAACTACAATACGTGGCTCGTCCAGCACGGGTTCATGAAGCTGAAGGGCGTCCAGGCCACGGAGCTGAAGACGCTGGAGGACCTCTTCATCGAGGGCGACTTCTTCGAGCACGTCGACTGGTCCCAGACGAAGGCCTACGCCCTCGGCCTGGGTCCCATCTACATCAACCTGAAGGGCCGGGAGGCGCAGGGGAGCGTCGAGCCCGGCGAGGAGTACGAGACCGTCCGGCGGGCCATCATCCGGGGCCTGGAGTCGTACGTCGACCCCGTCACGGGCGAAAAGCCCGTGTACAAGGTCTATACCCGAGAGGAGATGTACCCGTCCGGCTTTGACCCGGACCTGATCCCGGACCTCCGGGTGGCCCATACATACAACTATCGGGTCTCCTGGCAGACGACCCTGGGCCACGTGGCGCCCGACGTCGTCGAGGACAACCTCCGGAACTGGAGCGCCGACCACTGCTCGGCCGAGCCGTCCATCGTGCCGGGGATCCTGTTCGCCAACTGGCCGATTCGGGCCGAGCGGCCCCGGATCATCGACGTCATGCCGACGGTCCTGCGGCTCCTCGGCCTGCCCGTCCCGTCGGGCCTGGACGGCCAGCCGTTGGAATAGGGCGGTCCGGGAATTCGGGAATTCGGCAGACGGGAACATCCCGTATTCCCTGGCCCACCGGCCCATCCACTTATCTGCCCCGTTCCCGAATTCCCGAACGGCCGAATGGGCCGCGACCCCGCTCGGGCGAGCGGGGTTAGCAGAACCGTTCGGATCGGGAAAATCCTCATGAATTCAGATACTCTGAGAAGGACGATTTTCAAGCATTCGGCCGATGGGCAGGTCGGCCGTCGGCCGATAGGGCCACGGGACGGGAAAAGCCGTCCCCGAGGCCCAAAGCCCCTCGGGATCCCGCATCTCGCATCTCGTATCCCGTATCCTTGAAAAATCGTGCTTCCCGGGCGGTGGGAAAGGTCGATTTGGCGCCATTCTCACGGACCGAACCGCTCTGTTAGGATATAGGGATGACTTGCTCGGACGAGCGGGGCCTGGTTTCCATTCCGAATTCCGCATTCCCACTGCCCATCTGCCCACCTGCCCATCTGCCGGATTCCCGGATTGCCGAATTCCCCGATGAGAGGGACCGCCATGCGCATCTTGGTGACCGGCGGGGCCGGCTTCATCGGCTCCCACCTCTGCGAGTACCTCATCGAGCAAGGCCATGAGGTCATCTGCCTGGACAACCTCAGTACGGGCCGTATCAGCAACGTCGCCGCCCTCCGCCACCATCCCCGGTTTCAACTCATCGTGGCCGACATCCGCGAGGAAGACCTCCTGAGCGAACTCATCCGGCAGGTCGACCACGTCTACCACCTGGCGGCGGCCGTCGGCGTGCGGCTCATCATGGAGAAGCCCGTCGAGACCCTGGAAGTCAACACCTTTGGGACGGAAATCGTCCTGAAGTACGCCAGCAAGTTTCACAAGAAGGTCCTGATCGCCTCGACGTCGGAAGTCTACGGCGACCACAACGAGTTTCCCCTCCGGGAAGACAGTACACGGGTCTATGGTCCGACGACGGTCCGGCGCTGGGCCTATGCGGCGTCGAAGGCCCTCGACGAGTTCCTGGCCCTGGCCTACCACCAGGAGCGGGGGACGCCCGTCGTCATCGTGCGCCTGTTCAACATCGTGGGTCCCCGCCAGACGGGGCGCTACGGGATGGTCGTCCCGACCTTCGTCAAGCAGGCCCTGACGGGCCAGTCCATCACGGTCTTCGGGGACGGCCAGCAGACCCGATGCTTCGGTTACGTGACGGACGCCGTCGAGGCCCTCGTTCGTCTGATGGAGCACCCCAAGAGCGAAGGCGAGGTCTTCAATCTGGGCTCTGACGAGGAGATCCGCATCGTCGACCTGGCCCACCTCGTGAAGGAAAAGACGGGAAGCGCCTCACCCATCGTCTTCATCCCCTACGACAAGGCCTATGGCCCCGGCTACGAGGACATGCACCGCCGCGTGCCGGACCTCACGAAAATCCGGACCTGGATCGGATACCGGCCCCGCTTCAATATCCATCAGATCCTGGACCGCATCATCGATTACTACCGCCAGAACTTGTGGGATTAGTAGAGCCGTTCAGCCCATGAGAATGGCGTCGGGACGTCCCTTTCCATCGCCCGGGAAGTACGATGTTTCAAACCAGCCATCTCATAAAAGGTGCCTGGAAGCGCTCGCATCAATCCAGACCATGGACCATAGACCACAGACCATAGACTATAGACCGGCTTGGGCCCACGGAGTCCATGGTCTATGGTCCGTGGTCTATGGTCGGATATCAAGGGTCCGATCCCGGTCCCGTCGGATTGATGGGACTGGTTCTCGTCACTTCGTTACTCCATCACTCCGTCCCTTTGAAAAATCGTGAGATGCCCGTCGAGACGGAAATTAAGGTGCAGGTCCCGATGGACGTCGTCGAGGCGACGCGTGTCGCCTGGGGCTGGTCCCTGGAACATCCCCGGACCTTCGAGGACAACGTCCTGTGGGACACGCCGGGCGGCGACCTCCGGGCCCGGGGCGAGCTCCTGCGTCTGCGCCGTTACGGCGACACGGTCACCCTGACGTGGAAGGGCCAGCCCGACGAGGACCCCGCCTTCAAGCGGCGGCCCGAGCTCGAGGTGACCGTCTCCGACGATGCCGTCGTCGCCGCCATCCTGCGTCGACTGGGCCTGACCGTCTGGTTCCGATATCAAAAGTACCGGACGTTGTACCGCCACGGGGACGTCCACATCGCCGTCGACGAAACGCCCCTGGGCGTCTATGTCGAACTGGAGGGACCGCCCGAGGCCATCGAGGCAAGTCTTCGGGCGTTTCGATGGGAAGCCTGGCCGAGGACGACGGCGACGTACTATGAAATCTTTCAGGCGGCCGTCCGAGAGGGCCGTTGGGTGAGGGCCGACCTGACCTTCGGGGATTAGGCACGGGGTCAAGGATGCACAAACAGGTCACGCCACCATCGCCTTCAGCTTTTCGGACTGATCGTAAGCCATCAGAGCGTCGATGATCTCGTCCAAGTCCCCGTCGAGGACATCTTCCAGACGATAGAGGGTCAAACTGATGCGGTGGTCCGTCACCCGGTTCTGGGGGAAGTTGTAGGTCCGGATCTTCTCGCTTCGGTCGCCGGTCCCGACCTGCGCTCGGCGTTCCCGGGCGAGGGCTTCTTCCTGTTGGCGACGGTAGTAGTCGTAGAGCCGGGCCCGCAGGACCCGCAGGGCCTTGCGGCGGTTCTGGTGGAGCGACCGCTCGTCCTGGCAGGTCACGACGATGCCCGTCGGCAGATGCGTGATCCGGATGGCCGTCATCGCCTTGTTGACATGCTGACCCCCGGGGCCGCCGGCGCTGAAGACATCGACCCGCAGGTCCTCGTCCCGGACCTCGACCTCGACGTCTTCGACTTCCGGGAGGACGGCGACGGACGCCGCCGACGTGTGGATCCGCCCGCTGGCCTCGGTGACCGGCACCCGCTGGACCCGGTGGACGCCGCTTTCGTATTTTAAGCGCCGGTAGGCGCCCGGGCCCTCGACGAGACAGACGACTTCCTTATAGCCCCCGAGGTCCGTCGGGTGGGCGTCCAGGACTTGGAACCGCCAGCCCCGACGTTCACAGTACCGCTGGTACATCCGCAGGAGGTCCGCCGCGAACAGGGCCGCCTCCTCGCCGCCCGTCCCGGCCCGGATTTCGAGGATGACGTTCCGGGTGTCGTTCGGGTCCGGTGGGATCAAACGGGCGAAAACCTCCTGTCGAGCTTCCTCAAGCTGGCGGTCCAGCCGTTCGAGTTCCTCGCGAGCCATCTCCCGGAGCTCGGGGTCCTTCTCGGTCTCCAGCATGTGAAGGACGTCGGATCGTTCTTGCTGGTAGCGTTGCCAGCGCCGGAAGGCTTGGACGAGGTCTTCCAGCTCCCGATATCGCCGGAGGAGGTCCCGCGAGCGGGCATAGTCCTGGGCGACGGCCGGGTCCGCCAGCCGGGCCTGGAGGGCCTCATACTCCTCGACCAACGCCGTCAAACGGGGTAAGAGACGTTCCCACAGGTCCGCCATCGTGGGTATCCTCAGGCAGGTAGGCAGTAAGGCAGATGGGCAGGTCGGCAGGCGGACCGATAGACCCTTCCGCTCATGGGCCCATGAGCCATGACCCATGAGCCGATCTCACCGGGACCTTCTTGAAGCATCGTGCTTCCCGGGCGATGGAAAAGGCCGGTCCGACGCCATTTTCATGAGTTGAACGGCTCTGTCATCAAAGATAATGCCCCCCACAGGTCCCTTCAATCGCAACCTCATACGTGGGGCGCGTCCCTCCGCACCACTGATGCCCCTACCTGCCTATCTGCCGACTTGCCCACCTCCCCATTCAAATCTCTTCCGGCGGGCGGACCTCGGCCGTCAGCTCGAAGGTCTGAGGGACCTGGACGGTCGGACGGCCCTGTCGGAGGCGGGCGGCTTCGGCCAACTCCTGGGCGATGCGGGGGAAGCGGTAGACGACCTGGCCGTCTTCCATGAGGTCGGCAACGCCGCCCAGCTCCCGGGCGACCGTCGGGAGCCATGTCTGGACCCGCCGTCCGATGGCACCGCCCTCCGCCGCGGCAGGCACCGCATAGAGTCGCCGGTATTCGGCTTGGACGTCCGCTGGCCGGATGTCCGCCCGGCCCTGCTCGATGAGCGAGAAGACGGCCCGGACGATCCGGCGCCGTTCGTTCCGTCGCCGACGGGCCCGCTCCTGGGCCGTCACGATGGGGACCCGAGCCAGGGGCACGGCAAAGAAGATGATCGAATAGGTCAGGGGGACCCATCCGAGCCAGAACCGTAAGAGGCCGGGGTCGGGATAGAAGCCATAAGCCCGAAACAGTTCCACGAACCGGGTCGTCTCGGTCACAAACAGGAGGCCGAAGAAGAGGTTGAAAGCGTTCATCCCGGTGATGACCAAGTTGCGACCCGGCGAATTCCCCGTCAGCTCGAAGGGCGGCTCGTCCTCGTCCCAGTAGTAGACGACAGACCCCTCGGGAAGACCGCCCGTCGTGAGGACTTCGTTGAACTCCCCGTAGAGGACACCGCTTTCGGAGATGCGGGCCTCGCCCTTAAACCGGGCGACGTAATAGGCGAAGAGTTGGTCGGCCTCCTCGAGGGTCCATCCGGCCAGACGGATGAGCTCAGTCGGTGTGAGGATCCCCTTCTGTCGGCGCAGGTAAGCGACGACCTCCTTTTCGTTGGCCAGGGGGTCGAAGGGCACCCGTGGAGGGCCGAAGACGAAGTCGTAGACCGACGCGACGAACCCCTTCTTGTGCTCCCGCCCGGGCCAGACGCCCTTCTTGCTCTCGTACTGGCGATATCGGTACCCCCGGCGGTCGGTCCGGGGGACCGGGACGGGCGTGTGGGTCTGGAAGTCAAAAATGCTGAACAGCAGTCGCAGGAGGGGTCCCAGGTCGAAACTATCACCCCGGCCGCCCCGCCGGTCGTCTCGCTGGCCGCGGGCGCTGGCCAAGACCAACAGGAGGAGGACGACGGTGAAAGCAATGAAGTAAGCGACGAGCGTGGCGGCGATCCAGACCTTGTAGAGGAAAACAAAGGCTCGCCAGAGCGCCTGGGCGACGCGGTCGAGGACCTCCCGGAGGGTCAGGGCGGTCCGCCGGCGGAGGGGGACGGGAAATTCGTACAGGACGACCCCTTCCGGCGTGACGGCCAGACGACAGTAAAACTGCTCCATCATCTGCCGAAGGAGGTCATCGGCGTCATAGATAGAGACCCCCAGTAGGGCCGATACGTCGGCGGCCGTCAGCCGACCCCGGTATTTCCGAATCGCCTCGACGAGTCGTTGCCGAGCCCCTTCCAGGTCCATCGGGTCCATCCCCTCGGTGGAGAGTGTGGGCCGGTCGGCAGGTGGCCTTTGATTCCTGGGACCCGCGGCCCGTATCCCGCATCCCTTGTCTCCGTCACTCCTGGCCCACGATGTCCTCGATCCACGTGTAGGCCGCCATGGCGGCGGCGAACCCGATGGTCGTGATGGCCAGCAGGGCGACCTGACGCATCTCGTCCGGCGTGAGGCCGGCCTCCAGGCCCTTCCGGACGGCCGAATGGACGGCGCCCTCCTGCTGATAGCCGACGGCGAGGGCGAGCTTCACGAGGCGGGCCGTCCGCTCGTCCAGCGGACCCGCCTGGGTCAGGGCGTCGCCCAAAGCCTCATAGTGTCGGGCCACGTCGGGATACTTTTGCCGAAAGCGCTTGTATGTCGAGGGGATGCCTCGCTTTTCGGTCATGGGTTCCCTCCAGGACAGGTGGGCAGGTCGGCAGTCGGCAATCGGCAGATAGGCAGGTCAAGCATCTGCTGGGGGCGAACGATGAGGCTTCTAACGACATAAGCTTGAATCAACCGGTGGATCATCCGACCCAATCGGTCACAGTCTTCTAAAAGGGGATTGGCTTGAGCTTCCTCCAAGAGTCCTACGCGAAGGTTCGGGTGAGTCGATTACACCTCTGTCGCCAGGGTCATGGCTGTCTGCCACGCGTGGAGCTCTTGGTAGGAACGGATCGGCTGACGGCTCATGGGAGACCTCCCGGGGAATAGGTCTGTTTGTCTTCCATGGGGCTTCCTGAAAAGCCTCCCGGCGTCACTTAGTCCCGCCGACTGCCCATCTGCCGACCTGCCTATCTGCCTATCTGCCGATTGCCGACTGCCGACCTGCCTATCTGCCCATCTGCCGACTGCCCCATCGGCTGACTGCCTATTTCCGCCGTCGGACGGCCGCCGGCTTCCGACGGTGCTCCCGCATGAGACGCTCGATCTCGTGGACAAAGTCGGTGGCATCCGTGAACTGCCGGTATACAGACGCAAAGCGCACGTAGGCGACCGTGTCCAACTGCTTGAGCCGCTCGATGACGATCTCGCCGATCTCGCGGGTCGTCATCTCCCGACCCGGCCGGTCGGCGATCCGGCTCTCGACGTCCCGCACGATGTCCTCGAGGGCCTCGAGCGACACGGGCCGCTTCTCGACGGCTTTGAGGAGGCCGTTTAGGAGCTTATTGCGGTCGAAGCGTTCCCGACGGCCGTCCTTTTTGATGACGACCAGGGGCGGCTCTTCCCACCGCTCGTAGGTCGTAAACCGAAAGTTGCACCGCTCGCAGAGTCGCCGTCGGCGGATGACCCGACCGTCCTCGGTCGGACGGGAGTCGTATACACGGGTATCTTCATTCTGACAACGGGGACACTTCACGCCGTTCTACCGTCGGACGCAAGACTTCTCGGACGTGGTGCCACGTCAGCCCCCGGACGGCCAGGTAGGCGACCGCCAGGCTGACGGCCGGGAAGAAGGCACAGAAGTGCGACCACACGCCGGCCGACACCGCCGTCGTCGTGTCTATATTATAGAACCCCGTCAGGCCGATGCGTACCCCCCAGTGGAACCCCCCGACGGCCCCCGGCGTCGGGATGGCCGCCCCCAGCATGACGAGGGCCATCACCCAAAGGGACCCGTGAAAGGGAAACGTCGGGATAAAGGGCCAGACCCCCAGCCAGATGGCCCCGGCGTCCAAGACCCAGAAGACGATGGAAATCAACCAATAGGGGATCAGTCGGGTCGGCCGGCTGGCCTGCCGGAGGCCCTGGGCCACGTCGTAAAAGAAACGAACGATGGCCGTCAGCCACCGAGGCGCTCTCGTCCCAGCGGCCGACGGGTCGCCCGGCCGCCGGCGGGCCCAAAGGACCATCAGACCGACGAGAACGGCCAAGGCCCCCAGGACGAAGACTGACGACCGGACCAGGCCGACAGCAAGGCCCCATGCTTCGGGCGACGCCGGCCGGATCCACCCCAAGTCAGGCCCCTTTAAAAAAAAGAACATTAAGACGCCGGCCAAGACCCCTACGTCCACGACCCGCTCGAGGGCGATGGTCGCCAAGAGATGGGTCAAGGGGATGTCGTACGTCCGCCGGATCCATAAAGCCCGGACGACCTCCCCGACCCGACCCGGCAGGACCGTGTTGGCCGCAAAGCCGATCACGTTCGCCCAGACGGCGTCCGTCCAACGGACCCGCCCCAGGGGCGCTAAGAGGAAAGCCCACCGGAGGCCCCGGGCCACGTAGATGCCCGCCCCGGCCAGCAGGCCCAACGTCAGGCTCGCCCAAGAGGCTCGATAGAACGCGCGCCGGAGGGCGTTCCAATCCGTTCCCCAGAGGAACGTCCCCAGCAGGATACCGGCCAGCAAGACGGACAGTACGAGATTCCGACGATGCACCAGTGTCCCCCTCTTAGACCTTAGACCATGGACCATAGACTTGCCTGGGCAAACTGGGGTCTCCTCGGCTGGAGATAATGGCCCAGAACCTTGGATGGATCTACTGGTTAGGGCCTTAGTCTAACAGAGCCGTTCGGTTGGTAGGAGTGGCGTCCGAGCGGCCTTTCCCACCGTCCGAGAAGCACGGTTTTTCAAGGATGCGGGATGCGAGATGGGGTTCGTCATTCGCTACTCGCCGTTCGCCGTTCGCCACTCGCCATGAGGCTCTCGGCCAGCACGTCCAGGGCCTTCTGGAGGCCGTAGGTCGGCAGGAATTTACAGCCGTCCGACGGGAGCAGACGCCATCGGTCCCCGACCCAGCGGACCTCGATCCAGAGGTTTTGGACGATCGTGTCCTCCCGGATGACCGTCTTCCAGAGGCCGACCCGACGGGCCGGGTCCCATACAAATTCCTTGAACACGACGACGACGTCCCCGTCCGACCACTGGTCGGGTCCCTGCCAGCGGCTCGGGTCCAAGGGCTCGGCAAAGTGGTAGATCCGCATCGCCGGCGGCCACTCCGGTTCGGGCACGTCCAGGGGCTCGGTCTTTCGAAATTCTACCACAAAGAAGGTCCGTCCCGCCTGATACCACTTCATTTCGTATTTGGTCCCGAAGCGGAGCTCACCCCGGTAAGTCTCGACGTGTGACCGGAAGCCCGGCGTCGGGCGCTCCGAGAGACTCCACTCGACGAAGCCCGGGTCGTCCGTCGCCAGAAGCAGGACACCGCCCTCCTGAAGGACCCGATGCGCCCGGAGGAAGAACCGCCGGGAGAACAGCCGGTGATGCACGTGCCGGGCCTTCGGCCAGGGGTCGGGAAACAGGCTGACGATGCGCTCGACCGACGCCCGGGGCCACAAGTAGTAAAGGGCCCACTCGGCGTTCGCATAGAGAATCCGGACGTTCGTCACGCCGGCATGATGAATCCGACGGAGCGTCCGCTGGATCGAGGCCCAGGCCACCTCGATGCCGACGACGTTCCGGTCCGGTGATGCCTGTGCCCACCGGACCAGGTGCTCGCCCCGGCCGAAGCCGATTTCCACGACCAGGGGGGCCGAACGCCCGAAGACGGCCGACCAGTCGAGCGGCCCGGGCCGACCCCAGTAGTCGACGAGGGGATGAAGCGGGATCCGGCGCATAGACGGATGGGAGATACAAAATACCAGAGCCGTTCGGTTCATGAGAATGGCGTCAGAACAGTCTTTCTCATCCCCCGGAAAGCACGATGTTTCAAGCATTCGGCCGATGGGCAGTCGGCAGATAGGCAGGTGGGCAGATGGGCAGGTCGGCAGATGGGCAGGTGGCAGATGGGCAGGTGGGCAGTCGGCAGGTCGGGCGTCGGGCGTCGGGCCTCGGGCGTCGATCCCCGGAACACCGGCCGTCATGCCGGTGGCTTCCTTAGAACTCGTCTCAAAAGTCCCTGATCTCAGTGAGAGAGAAGCTCTGGATCAAGGCCCTCACCCTACCCTCTCCCCCAGGGAGATGGTTTTGAGATGAGTTCTTTAGAGAGCCCGCCGTCCTGCGGGCGTCCTTCTCATGCACCGCCCGTCCTGGCCGGGTCGATCCCCTCTGAACACCGCCCGTCATGGCGGTGTCATCCTTAACAAGCTTGAAACATCGAGATCGCGGGGCCACCGTTTTCCCGGATGGGACCAGCATTTCTCCCAACAGAGCTGTTCGGTTCGGGAGAATGGTGTCCGATCGACTTTTCCCGTCGCCCGGGAAGCACGATGTTTCAAGGATACAGGATACGAGATGCGAGATACGGGATCCCGAGGGGCTTGGGGCCTCGGGGACGGCTTTTCCCGTCCCGTGGCCCTATCGGCCGACGGCCGACCGGCCCATCGGCCGAATGCTTGAAACATCGTCTTTCCCGGAGGGCCGGGAAAGTTGAATTTATGAGGCTTTTCACGGACCGAACGGCTCTGCTAACCGAACGGCTCTGATACAGGATGCAGGATGCAGGTCCCGGGTGTCGGGTCCCGGTTTCAGGAATTCGGCCGATGGGCCTTTTCATCCCAGCCCCGTTCGCCCAAGCGGGGTCAAGTCTGATACGGATGGACGTCCCGGATGTCGAGTCCCATTTTCAGCGGCGTTCTGGCTCGGGGCCGGCGGACTGCCCGACGCTCTTCCCCTGTCCCTCTCCCCCGGGGGGCGGGATCGCCACCGTTAGCGGATGATGATCTCCTTATTCAGGAGTCTCAAAATAATTATGATTAAAATTATGATAATAAGGATGAGGACGATGGCCTCCAGGGCGTCCCCGCCGTAAGGAAGGCCCAGATTCTCGGCCTGCAGGATGGCCCCGTGAATGTCCGCATCCGTGACCCGGGCCATCCACCGCTCGACCTGCTCGGGCGGATATCCGTAGTCCCGAAGCCACTGGGCGACCAGCTGGCGTTCCCACTGCGCCAGTCGGGCGTTCCGCTCGGCCCACGTCTGCAGGGGGTTTGAGGGATGGGGCCCGACCAGGTCGGCGACCGCCACGCCGACCATCCCGACGACCCACAGGCAGAGGGCCGCCGTCCCAAGAGCCACGGCGCGCAAAGTCCCACGCGTCATCGTCCCACCTCCTGAGAAAAGCGAATGGCGAATAGCGAACGGCGAACCGTATCTCGCATCCCGCCCACTCCCCATTCCATCGAGATGCCCCCTATTATCCCGAAAGTCCCAGGGCGGCCGCAACTTGGCGCCAGACGAACTCGACGTTCAGGACGTCCAGACAGGCCGGCCGGAACGGAGCCACGGGCGGGCACTCCCGGAAGAACTTCTGGCGGCACGGCGAGCACGGCCAGTCGGCATAGACGGCGTGGACCGGTTGGCCGGTCCCGATGGGCCGATGGCGGGCCGGATGGCCCGGTCCGTAAATCACGACGCAGGGCACGCCCAGAGCGGCCGCCAGATGGGCGGGTCCCCCGTCGTTGCCGATGAACCATCGGGCGCCCCGAATCGCTTGCGCCAGCTCGATGAGGGAGGCGTCAGGCCGCAGTATGGAAACCCGGTCCGTCGCCGGCGGCGGGGGCGCCCATCGGGGCCAGGCGGCGACGACGGTCCGGCCGCAGGCCGTCAGGCGCTGGATCAGGCGGGCATAACGTTCGGACGGCCACGCCCGGGGCCGGCGACTGGCGTCCGCATAGACGAACACGTAGTCCTTCGGGAAGTCGGTCGTCAGAGGGACCACCCCGGGGAGCCGGAGGCCCGGGAGCGCCGCCGGGACTTCCGGGACGCCCCCCACGATAGGCAGGAGCAAGCGCAAGAAGTGGAGGCTCTCGTGAGTCCGACGCTCCCGGACCGGCACCATCCAATGGGTCAGGAACGCCCGCCGGTGGTCCGCGTCGTAACCGTACCGCCAGGGGACGCCCAGGGCGTACAGCTCGACGGCCGAGGTCAGGGAGTGAGCCAGTGTGATGCCGAGCGCTCGGGGGACCCAGGCGGGTCGGTGCCGCCGTAAGTACGCCCATCGCCGCCAAGCCGGCCCATCCGGCATGGGCAGGACGTCGTCGACCTCCGGGAGCCAGGCCGCCAGCTCGGCGTAGGCCGACCGCACGAGGGCGACGACCCGGACCCGGGTCTGACGCCGGAGTTCGGCCAGAAAAGGTCGGGCCATCAGGATGTCGCCCATCCAGGAGGGCAGACGCACGACGACGACTTCTACGCGGGCCAGCACGTCCCGCAGGTCCGCACCGGGTACCCGAGCCATCGTGGGCATTCGGTGTGGGGGGCAGGCTTGCAATTCCTTTCCCCTTCGGCGATCATACCGGTGGCCCGAATCCTTCGCAACGGACGAGCATCGCCGCCATGCGAACCCATTGCCCCTGGTCGAGTCCTATGACGATTGGCATCCCCTACCCTGCCGCTTGCATCCGCAGGACCCCGCTCGGGCGATCGGGGCTGGTGTCTGTATCCTGCATCCTGTATCTCGCATCCATCGCCGCCGGTGCCGCGGCTCAAAATCCGCCCCTGACGGCCGCCGACTGGCAACGGGTGCTCCAAAACGGATCCGTCGAGGAGAAAATCCGGGCCGCCCAGACGCTGGCAGACCTCCAGTCCGTCGAGGCCATACCGGCGCTGGGGGCCGCCCTGGACGACCGGGAGCCGAAGGTGCGGTTTCACGTGATCCGGGCCCTGGGGACCATCCAGGACCCCGCCGTCGAGCCTTTCCTGGGGAAAGCCCTCTTAGACGTCGACCGGGACAATCGGGTCGAGGCGTATCGCTACGTCTTGGCTTACTACCTGGGCACGCCGGTCCCGACGGTCCTGCAACAAGTGCTCCCCCTGCTCTTTCGGCCGCCCCGGGCCGAGCGAGTCCCCTGGAAGCGGGTCCACCCGGCTGTCGTCGATGCCTTTCGCCAGTGGGTCCGCTCGAAAGACGCCCGATGGACTTCGATGGCCGTCCAAGCCGTGGGACGCCTCTGGGTCTTTGAACTGGCGCCGGACCTCGTCCAGCTCTTGAGCGAGCCCCAACCGAAGGACGTCGTCCTCGGGGCCTTCTGGAGCCTCGGTCAGATTCGAGCCTGCTCGGCCCTGAGCCGCCTGCTGTCCTGGTGGCAGGCGCCGGACACCGACGTTTTAGAACGGGCCGTCTGGGCTCTGGCCCAGTGCCATCGGGAAATCCCGACCCTGGGCGAAACCCTCTGGAAGGCCTATCAGGCCGAAAGGAAGCCCGAGCGCCAGCAGATTTACTTTCGAGGTCTGGCCTACATCGGATACGGACCGGCCGCCTCGGTCTTCCTGCAGGGTCTCATGTCTCCGTCGGCCGAAATCCGGCGCTATGCGGCCGAGGGCCTGGGTCGTCTCGGAAAATCCGAAAATGCCGAGGCCGTCGGCCGGGCCTACCTTCAGGAAGAAGACCCCGCCGTCCGCCTGGCGATGGACTTCGCCCTCTTCCGGATGGGCCGACCGGACCACGACGTCGGCTTCGTCCGCACGCTTCAGCAGGACGACGAGGCCCGGACGGCCCAACTGGCGTCATACGTGACGGAGTACGCCACCGACATCCTGCCGGCCCTGTTCCGATACATGGACCGACTCGACGCCGGGACACGACGCCGGCTCGTTCGGCTGGCGGCCTACGCCGAGGACCCGGCCGTCCTGCCGCTCCTGGAGAAGTACCTCGACAGTCCCGACGAGAGCCTGGCGGCCGCCGCCTTCGAGGCCATCAAGGCGGTCCGTCAAGTGGCCCGCCTCCGGGCTTCGACCCCTGCCTCGCAGTAGTGTATTCCCACTGCCCATCTGCCCATCTGCCGAATTCCCGAACTCCCGGACTACCGGATGGGCCGCGACCCCGTTCGGGCGAGCGGGGGTGGGATATAGGGATGACCTTGCTCGGACGATCGGGGCCTGGAGTTCCATTCCGAATTCCGCATTCCCACTGCCCATCTGCCCATCTGCCCATCTGCCTATCTGCCGAACTCCCGAATTCCCGAACTCCCGAATTCCCGAGATGACCAACGCCGCTGAGATCACCGCCGTCCTGGACCGAGCGACAGCCCGATGGGCCGACCGGCCACCACCGCTCTCGGAAGTCCTGGCGACGGTCCACGTCGTCGCGACCCGATGGCTGGACCCGTCCGACCCGGAGCGCCGCCGGGTCCTCGAGGCCCTACACGACCATACGGGCCTTCACCCCGACATGCTGGCGGCCGTCCTGGACGAGCACCTGCGGGCCGTCCGTCGGGAAGCCCTCGAACAGCTCCTTCAGGCCGAATTCGGCGACCCGACCGTCTTGGAGGATTTCCGGCCCGACCGGGTCCGGGGTCTGCGCTTGTACGTCACGAGCCCGGGCCTTCGGGTGTGGTGGCTCCCGGGGAACCTGCCGGGGCCGGCCCTGCTGGCCCTGGTCTTCAGCCTCCTCACGCGGGGTCCCTTCCTGATCCGGGTCTCCCGTCATGAACCCGTCCTGGCCCCGGCTTTTTGGGAAGCCCTCTGCCGGGAGCGGCCGGACTGGGCCGACCTGGGCGTCGTCGCCGAATGGCCCCACGAAGACGAGGCGACGACCCGGACCGTCCTGGCGGCCGCCCACGTCGTCGTCGCCTATGGTCATGAGTCTACTTTAGACGCCCTGCGCGGCCTCGTACCGGGCACGGCTCGATGGCTCCCCTACCCTCATCGGATCAGCTTCGCCATCGTCGGCCGGGAAATCCTCGAGGCGCCCGACCGGCGAGCCGAAGCGGCCGACCGTTTGGCCGAGGACGTGGCCTGGTTCGACCAGCAAGGCTGTATGTCGCCCCACGTCGCTTACGTCGAAACGGACGACGGGGCCGTCGCTCGGGACTTCGGGGAGGACCTCGCCGAGGCCCTCCGCCGATGGCAGGCCCGATGGCCCCGCCGGCGGCTTTCGCCCGGCGAGGCCATGCGGGTCCGAAGCTTCCGGGCCCGATGGCTGGCCGACCCCGACGCCGAGGTGTGGATGAGCGACGACACGGCCTGGACGGTCGTCTGGACGCCCCGGCCCGACCTCGAACCGACGTGCACCTATCGGTCTGTCTTCGTTAAGTCCGTCAAGGACCTCGACCGCTTGCCGGACGTCGTGGCCCCTCAACGACGGCACCTCCAGACGGTCGGCTACGCCATGGGACGACCCTGGAACGACCTGGCCCGCCGGCTGGCCCGGGTCGGGGTCAAACGCTTCGCTCCCCTGGGGACCCTGCAGAAGCCCCCGGCCGTCGGCTGTCACGACGGCCGACCCCGCCTGCTCGACTTGGTGGAGTTCAGTCAGCGGGAGTGAAAAATGGGGATTGCGGATCGGGGGTCGGGGGATGCAGGATAACAGAGCCGTTCGGGAGGTGAGAAGTGAGATGGAGAGCGGAAAGGGCATCTCCACCAAAGCACGATGTTCAAGTGTTCGGCAGATGGGCAGATGGGCAGGTCGGCAGATAGGCAGATGGGCAGATGGGCAGGTCGGCCGGTCGGGCGACGGGCGTTGATCCCCGGAACACCGGCCGTCATGCCGGTGGCTTCCGGAGAGAGCCCGCCGTCCTGCGGGTGTCCTCCTCATGCACCGCCCGTCCTGGCCGGGTCATCCGGAGGAAGCTTGAAAAATCGAGATGGCCGGGCCACCGTTTTCCCTGATGGGAACAGCATTTCTCCCAACCGATTGCCGACTGCCTACCTGCCCATTCACGCTTCCATCGCCCGCTCCAGGACGGCCCGGAAGGCGTCCCAGTCGGGCTTCACCCGAATCGGGGCCGGCAGAGTCTTAAGGACGACGTCGGGGTCCTTTAGCCCGTGGCCCGTCAGGACGGCCACGACGGTCTGGTCGGAAGAGACTTCAATCCGACGCTCGGCCAAGGCCCGCCGGAGGCCGGCGATGGACGCCGCCGAGGCCGGCTCGACGAAGACGCCCTCCAGCGTCGCCAGCAGACGCCAGGCCTGCAGGATCTCCTCGTCCGACACGGCCAAGAACATCCCGCCGGACTCCTGCACGGCCTGCCGGGCCTCGGCGCCCCGGGCCGGTCGTCCGATCCGGATGGCCGTCGCAATGGTTTCGGGTTTCTCGAAGGGACGACCGTAGACCAGGGGCGCCGCGCCCTCGGCCTGGACGCCCAGGAGTCTCGGGAGGGCGGCGACCCGACCGGCCTGGTAGTATGCCCGAAAGCCCTTCCAGTACGCCGTGATGTTGCCGGCGTTGCCGACCGGGATCGCCAGCCAGTCCGGGGCCCGGCCGAGCTGGTCGCAGACCTCGAAGGCGGCCGTCTGTTGGCCTTCCAACCGATAGGGGTTCAGGGAGTTCACGAGCGTCACCGGATACGTGGCCGTCGTCCGGCGGGCCAACTCGAGGGCCACGTCGAAGTTCCCCTCGACGGCGAGGACCGTCGCCCCGTAGGCCATCGCCCCGGCCAGCTTCCCGAGGGCGACCTTACCGGCCGGGACCAGGACGAAGGCCCGGAGGCCCGCTCGGGCCGCATAGGCGGCCGCCGAGGCGGCCGTATTCCCCGTGCTGGCGCAGAGGACGGCCCGGGCCCCGTCGGCGACTGCCTGCGTGAGGGCCGCCGTCATGCCCCGGTCCTTGAAGGACCCCGTGGGGTTCAGGCCCTCGTACTTGAGGTAGAGGGCGGCGGGAAGCTCGATGGCTCGGGCCAGGCGAGGCGCCGGAATCAGCGGGGTGTTGCCCTCCTGAAGGGTGACCGGCTCGACCGGGGCGACCTGCAGGAAGGGGCGGTACGCATGGATGATCCCACGCCACATCGATACAGCTCCCCTTTTCAGGACCCGGCGCGAGGCGGGGTAAGATACAGGATGTAAGATACAGGATGCAAGATACCAGACCCCGCTTCGTTGGAGGGGGTCGCATCCCATCCCCGACCGCCGGGGCGCAGGGACCGCCGGTTACGGTCGGCCGAGTCGGCGGCGGACCTCCGGCCGCAGAGCCGGCCTCGCGGCCTTCCACGGCGCCCGACACCCCTGGACCTCGCCCACTGCATGGGGGAAGTTGCTGAAGACAAAGACGAGCCCCTCGGCCGTCAGCCAGACCCGACCCCAGGCCTCATAGTGCAACAAATGCCCTTCCCACTCTCCCGCCTCCCGCCGAACGCACGCTTCCTCGTCCTCATCGATGCCGCACGACGAAAAGCTTTCCTCCCGAATCATCCGGCGGGCGATCTGGCGCGCGCAGGTCCTCCGCCAGGCCGCTTCAGGCCGCCATCCGGGCCGAAACATCTCGGCCGTCTCCAGGGGTCGGTCCTCGTCGGGCAGGAAGTTCAGGACCCAGGCGTCCGACCACGGATGTGCCGCACCGCGCACGGCGCCACCCACGCACAGGAGTACACTCACGAGCTTGCTATCCAGGTACCCCACGGCATAGCGGACCTCGAGCGACGCCCTCGGGCTCTCTCCCTGCTCGCGTAGCGATTCCTCATGTAGCCGCGCCGATTCCTCCAGTTCCCGCACCGCTTCCTCGACCCACCCCTGGACCCGGGCCCGAAAGGCCGGGGACACGACCGGAAAGGCGACGTCGACCTCGACCACGCCCCTCGTCACCCGATACCACTCGGGCGCGACCCGCGTCGGGTCCCGGGCCAGAGCGCCTCCCGTCTTCCAGGACGGAACGACCCTCTCCATGAATCCCGGGTCGCACGTCGGCGACGCCCGGGGCCCTTCAGGGCCGGCCCCTGCCCCCATGAGCTCCAAGGCCCCGACCCACGCGCCCATCCAGACGATGACGGCCAGGACGAACACCCCCGGACGGCCCAAGGCCCGTCGGCAGAGCTCTGTCCCTTTCATCGCAGGACCCCCCGTGCCCGTTCATAGAGGGCTTGCCGGTCTTTCAGACGTAGTAGCCCTTTATTGACTTTCCGCGTTGCTCTTAGATCTCCCGCAAGATCTCCAGATACCACTTAAGCTTCTGGACACGCGCCTTCACGAAGGACAGCCGCTCCTCGACTTCCGCGAGCGCCGACCGGGGGTCTTCCCTCCGGCCGTAGAGCCAGGAGATCCAGGCAAACTCGGCGTCCCGATAGGTCAGCCATGCCCACTGGGCCGACCTCAGTTCCTGGCGGGCCAAGGCCACGACTTCAGGGCGCGCCTGCCAACAGTAGCCCTCTTCTTCTCCACAGACTCTTTTTCCCAGCTTCCGCGCATCCAGCTCCCGCATGAGGGCCCGATACACCCGATTGAGCTCTCGGTCCCAGGCCCGCAAGGCCTCTTCCTTACACCGGACTATGTTCGCCGTCGTTGGGTCTCGCTCGATACAGGCCCGCAGTCGCCGGTCGATAGGTGACTCCGACCCCTCTTCCTCCCTCGGCTGGACTCGACCCGGCGGGCCGCCTCCCAGTCGAAGGGACACTTGGTACGATTGAAGCCGTAAGGCCCGTTCCTCGACAAGGCCTATCCGGTCGCCGGCCTTCAGCACCGGATACATCGAGCCCACGGGGATGTTGAAAAGTCGAGAGAGCCAGACCACCTCCGCACCGCGGAAGGCGACCCATGCCTGTTGAGCCTCCTGCAAGCCCCGCCGGCCCGGCTCATCCAGCTCCTGCAGGAGGGCTTCATACGCCCGCTGGACCTCCCGCTCCCACGCCTGCTCAGCCTCTATGCTACATCGGAGCATGCCCGCCGTCGTCCGGTCTCGATCGACGCATTCTTGTAGTTGCCGGTCGATGGACGACTCGGGAGCCCTACCTTCCTGAACCGCCGGCGTTCGGTCCCCCAGGCCGAGGCCGACCGGGAGCGGCCATAGCAGGCTCACGGCCCAGAAGGCCCAAGCGAGCCCAGCGGGGGTGCCCCCACGGGGGAAGCACCACCAGAGCATGGGAATCCCCTCGAAGGATGTAGATTTTCATTCGTCATTGTAAAGTGCCCCAAAACTCTCGACAATATTCACGTAGGCGGGCGACGCGACCCAGCCACCCCCGCCAGTACCTCAGCTGAGTCGGATCTGTGAGCACTCTCTGGCGGTAGAAGCGTTCCCCCAAGTTCAGGAGCCTCTCGGTCACGTCCCGGAGGTCCGACGGTTGCAGAGCCTCCAGGGCCGCTTGCGTCCTCCGGTCCCAACGGCCCGTCACGGATACACCCAAGACCTCCTGAAGCATTCGGAGAGCAAACCCCGGCCCCGAATTCACGGCGACATCAAAGACCACTACGTTGAGCGGCGCCGGTAGCAAGTCACAGCGCGCGGCCTTCCAATAATCTTCCCAATAGAGCGCCCGGGCTTCCTCCAATATCCGACCCCAGACCATGGACCATAGACCCCTGGGCCCAAGCCGGTCTATGGTCTGGGGTCTATGGTCGGATTTATGCGAACGCTTTCAGGCACCTTTTATAAGATGGCTTAATGGCCATCGCCTCCGTGCGTCGGGCTCGTCTCGGGGCGTCTCCCCTCACCCCTCCATGCGTCTCCGGGAAAGGGGCCCAGGGCAAAGCGCCGGAACAAAGGGTGCGGAGGTCAACAGAGCCGTTCGGTTCATGAGAATGGCGTCAGAACAATCTCTCCCATCCCCCCGGAAAGCACGGTTTTTCAAACATTCGGCAGATGGGCAAGTCGGCCGATAGGCAGGTCGGCCGACCGGTCCACCGGCCGACCTGCCGACTGCCCACCGGCCCATCGGCCGACTGCTTGAAAAATCATGCTTTCGTGGAGGTACCCTTTCCGCTTCCCATCGCACTTCCTACCAACCGAACGGCTCTGTCAAGAGAGCTCTTGGCCCTATGCCTGGGCTCGGTAGGCCCGACGGCCCGTGTTGCATCCCGGGCCGCGAGTCCTATCTATAAACCGAGAATCGAGTCCGCCCGACG